>DASRRA010000505.1:0-6272 GCA_035696085.1 Bacteroidia bacterium
ATTCATTTGCGATCAGTAAAACCATTGCTGTGCAAAAGCAATTTTCAGAGAACAAGGTTAAAATGGAACAGGCGGCAAATGCGCCCGAAATGGCGGCTCAGCTGGAAAAAGAACTGATCCACATGGATGCGAAAATTGGAAATCATCATACAAAAAATCCGAATGTGGATGAAGCGTTGTTAAGTTTAATTACAGATTATTGTCAATCGCACCATGCCGTATTGCGGGAGTTTCCTGAAACAACCTATGCGGAAGACGGAGAGCTGGAGGTCGAAACCAATCAATTTATGATAGGAGGAAACTTTGCAACGTTAATCAATCTGGTTTATTTACTCGAGCAAAAGTATAACCTGGGAAAAGTTATTGCAGTAAATTATCAATTGAAAAAAGATTTTAAAACAAAAGAATTACAGCTAACAGCGAGGGTTTTTTTACAAAATATTAAAAAGAAAAGTCATGAAAAATAAATTTTTGTCCATGTTGACCATTATAGTCGCATATGGATTTTTTTCCTGCAATGAGTTTGTGGAAGAAGATTTAAAAAGTGATTGGGTGTATGCGGTTTCTCCACTCGATTTTTCAACGATACCTACGCAATCACCTATATTATCGTGGGAAAAGGTGAAAGGCGCAGAGTCTTATAATCTAAAGGTTTACCGCATGGCTAAGCAATACAGCGCAACACTGGAGTTGATTGTTGATACCAATGTAAGGTCTACACAATTTACACAAGCGTTAAAATCAGGATATTATAAATGGGACATCTACGCTCAAAATTCGAGCAGTCGTTCCGGTTTATCCACGTTTCGTTTTCAGATAGATAGTATTTCTGATATTACGTTTCAGCGTGTCAATTTAGTAACCCCGGATGATAAACACATAACGGATACATTAAAACAGAAATTTGAATGGGAAGCGATTGCTGCAGCCACGAATTATAATATTCAAATTTTTGAACCGAATAACCCCACTGCAATTGTTAGTCACCTCACCGGTAAAAACACAACTACTTTTACTTTTGAATTTCCGAAGGCAACAAAAACATACACCTGGTGGGTGGTGGCATTGAATGGCACACTCTCATCCCAATATAATAAGCGAACTCTTACTATTGATACCTCTTACATAACGATTCCGGTTGTGGTTGCTCCTAAAAATGATACATCCGGCATCCACAAAAACCCGGTAACATTAAGCTGGAAGAGTGTAAGTAATGCAAGCCGTTATAATTTGGAGATTGCAAAAGATACATTGGGCGTGGCCGACACAACAGCCACATTAGACGCCCAGATATTGAGTTTAGATTATTATCACAGTGACCTTTCAAAAATATACTATTGGAGAATAAAAGCTGTAAAAGGCAAAAATAACAGTGCGTATACCAAATGGTGGTCATTTAGAAGAAACCCATGAAAAACAAAAAAATGCTCCTTGTATTAATAGCGGGCACATTGATCGTGTGGGGGCTGATTATTTATAAGATAATAGCGGGCATACATTCGGATGACGATTCGATTGTGTTACAGCACGCAGAAACGGTTATAAAAGAAGAAACATTGCCAGACACATTTTCAATTGATCCAACCTACAGGGATCCATTTTTAGGAAAAATTCAAAACCGTGAAGTGGTTTACGACGAACAACCTGCTCAACCAAGAGTTGTATCAAAACCAATTGTAACACCTACCGCTGCCTGGCCAACAGTGGCATACCATGGTATAATAAAGAATTCAAAATTGAAAAAGGAAATGATCTTATTGGAGGTAAATGGCCAGGAACATATGGTGAAAATAGGAGAAATAATAGAAGGAATATTGCTTTCGAAAGCATATAGAGATTCGGTGGAAGTGCAATTTAGCAAGGAAAAGAAAATTATTCATAAATAGGTACTCATGAAAAATAAAAAAATAAGTGGTAAAATACTCCTATGGATTATACTGATCAGTCTTAATACCAATGGCTTTTCTCAGTTCCTGAAGCAGAAGGATTCCTACGTGGTGTATATTAATTATCCAAACTATTCGGTAAAAACGACAGTTTCGAATTCGACAAAAAAAATACATGTTGATGAATCATTGACCTATTATTGGTATTCCTCCAATAAAATTATGGAGACCAAAGGAGATTATGATGGAAAACTAGTGGATGGGTTATACACTGCTTTTTATTTATCAAATAATTTAAAAGAAAAAGGCAGTTTTAAGAATGGTTTAAAAAACGGGAAATGGATAAGCTGGTACGAAAATGGAAAAATAAGTGAGATTGTTTTTTGGAAACGTGGTAAGAAGTCGGGTTTGTATAAAAAATTCAATGAAGATGAGTCATTGAATACTACTGCTACTTATAGAAATAATGAACTACACGGTTTAAAAACAACGTATGAAAAAGGAGAGATCGTATCAGAAACAAATTATAAACTTGGGAAAGAAGTGATACGAAAGAAATCGACTGGTAAATCAAGCAAGGAAGATAGTAAAAAGACGGTAGAAAATAACAAGGCGAATAAGGCAACAGAGAAAAAAACAACGAAAGAGCCAGGTAAGGAATCAACCACGGATACAAGCAAAAAATCAAATAAAGAAAACAGTAAGGAATCGAGCAGGGATACAAATAAGGCATCCGATGAAGAAACCAACAACCACATTACTTTAAAAGATAAAATTTCAAAGCTGTTTAAAAAGGATAAAAAGGTAGACAGTATAACAACTATAAAAGAGAAAGCGCCAGTTGTGAAGGAAAGAAAATGGAAAGAGAAATGGGATAAACTGTTTAAGAGGAAACAAACTGCAAGTAGCACAGAACCTCCTGTTGCAAAAGATGCACAGGTGAACAAAGGTGAAACATCTCCAAAATGACATGATAAAAGCTGGCTCTTTGTTTTATGCGATTGTTATCTCCATCATTATTGCCATTGTCAGCAGTTCATTTATCCTTTTTGCATATATAAGCCGCATTGAATTCGATAACCAAGTATTGCAACAACGATTGAATCTGAATGTGCAGTCTGGTTTAAATTTGTTGCTGTCAAAACAATCACTCGTGGAAATGGGAGAGTCCAAAATCATTGATCTATATGCAAATGGAGAGGATTCGGTTTTGCTTCAGCGAAAAGCATGGGGGGCTTACGAAATCATTCGGTCGATTGCGATGTTTCATGGCCAACATGCGGAAAGCATGGCTGAAGTGGGCTTTCCAAGAGATAATTCGGATATATACAGCATTTACCTGGTTGATGAAGGAAAGCCACTGGCACTTTGCGGTGAGACAAAAATAGCCGGCCCTGTTTACCTTCCTAAATCAGGAGTAAACCGTGCTTATATTGAAGGTCAAAGCTATAGCGGTACCCGTCTTATTTACGGGGAAACAAAACAAAGTAAGAATACACTCCCGTCGTTTAATCAGGATTTGCTTAAACACATCAATAAACTCTTAAAAGAAAAGAGAGCAAGCGATACGGATAGCATCCTGCAGATCGATCGCCCTTTTGTTGGTGATAGTCTGTTCAACAGTTTTAAAAATAATACATTGCTGTTAAAGCATCATGGAATCATTCGAATTGATAACAGTTTGTATACAGGCAACATTATCATTGTTTCTGATACACTTATTTCGGTGAATTCAACGGCTGTTTTAAAGGATGTAATTCTTGTTGCTCCCAAAATCTGTTTTGAAAAAAAATTCAGGGGACAACTGCAGGCGTATGCTTCAGATTCCATTATTGTCAAAGAAGAAGTTTCTTTTGCATATCCAAGTGTGTTGGGTATTTATGCTGAGAATGCAGCTGCCAAATGTGTTGTCTCCTTTAGTGAAAACGATACATTGATTGGAAATATCTTTGCCTGGCAGCAATTGGTAGATGCCTACAAACGCACCGGAATAAGGCTGAGCAAAAATTCGCTGGTATACGGTCAATTGTATACCAATGGATTTGCTGAAATTCAAGGGACGCTTTATGGAAGTGTGATGTGTTCCAATTTTTTATTACAAACACCATCATCTACTTATGAAAACCATTTATTAAATGCAACAATCGATCAGGGAGAGCTTCCAACCTATTTTACAGGAATCAATTTGATGATTGAAGCACCTGTTAAACGAATCGTGAAATGGCTGGATTAAACTATCAATTAAAAGCATCAACATTGATTGAATCATTGATTGCAATGGTTCTTCTGGTGGTATGCCTTGGAATTGGGACCATGGTTTTTAGTAATGTATTGACGAGTGATAAAGAACGCAAACAATTGCACGCTGCATTGCTTGCCAACGAAGCAACTATAAAAATGAGAAAAAAACATGATTTTTTAGATGGAGAAGAAAAGGCAGGAGATTGGACTATAAAAAAAACAATTGAAAAATATACAAATACGGAAAATTTATTTTTACTATCCATTGCGATATTAGATAGAGAAAATAAAATAGTGCTGATACGGAAAGAATTAATGATTGTAGAAGAATGAAAAAGTTAGCGGCCTTTACATTAATAGAATTACTGATAGGCATGCTTATCAGCAGTATTGTCATTACATTCGGCTACCTGGCTTATCGCTTCACAAACGAACAATATCTTGGTTATAAACAAATAAAAGAGCAGCTGGTAGAAGTTTCGCAATTTAATACCGTATTTTCAGAAGATTTACGAAGGGCTGAAATTGTCTCATCTACTGCAAATACAATCGAGATGTATTATAAACAAATACCGGCGTTGGACTATGAATTTGCGGCTGATTATGTTGTTCGAAAAGCAAATGCCTTGACGGATACGTTTAACATTGCAGCTGTAAGAATTGAACAACAGTTTGTGTTTCCGGAAGAACGTGTTTTTTTGCAACATCTTTCTTTTGAAGCAACTATATTAAAGGAAACAGAACAATTCAATTTTACAAAAGCATATAGTTCTGAAACCATTATGAATTATAAAGTGTCTAAAGCAATTCCATTACATGCCATCAATTGATCTGAATAAAATAAATCGCCCTTCTAAAAGTGTTGATTTTTCTGAAAAAAAAGGAGCCCTTGATTTTTTAAATAAGGACATCAAATTATTCGGTGCTGCATTCAATGACAAAAAGAAGGAACGGTTTTATTCGGAATTGTTTATTCTTTTTTCGGCAGGCGTGGACATACGGTCAGCCTTGGAGTTGATAGAAGAAGAGCAAACGAAAGAAAAAGATAAAGTGCTCTTTACAGGAATAAAAGAATCGATCATAGCTGGAAACAGTTTGTCAAAGGCATTGCAGCAAACAGGATTATTTACCATGTATGAATATTACAGTTTGCAGATAGGTGAGGAAAGTGGACGGTTAACGGAAGTGCTGGCGGAATTATCCAATTTTTTCACAAAAAAAATTCAGCAGAAAAGACAATTGACCAGCGCCCTTTCTTATCCTACAGTTGTATTTTTTGCATCCTTTGGTGCTATCTTCTTCATGATGAAATTTGTGGTGCCTATGTTTTCGGATGTGTTCAAACGTTTCAAAGGTGAGCTACCGGCATTTACAAAGTTGATCATTCGCATCTCAGATGCATTTGGCAATTATTCATTTTATTTTATTGTAGCCTTTGCCGCACTTGCAATTTTCTTGTATAGTCAACGTAAAGCGGTATGGTTCAGGAAATATGGTGCTGCATTGATTTTAAGAACACCTATCATGAAGGACATGATTGCCAAGATTTATCTCGCGCGGTTTTGCCAATCCATGAATTTATTAATCAGTGCAAAGACGCCATTAGTCACCGCAATTGACCTTGTCAAAAAAATGGTCGGTTTTTATCCGATCGAAGTTTCTCTTGAAGTTGTGCAGGATGATTTATTAAAAGGGAAGCCCTTGCATCTTAGTCTGGCGAAATTTACTATTTACAATCGTCGCATGATATCCCTTCTAAAGGTAGCGGAAGAAGTAAATCAGTTGGATACGATGTTTGCGCGGCTCTCCAAGCAATACTCCGATGAAGTGGAGCACCAAACCAGCATCCTGGGAAGTTTAATAGAGCCCATCATGATTATTTTCCTGGGAGTATTAGTGGCTGTGATCCTTGTGGCTATGTACTTACCGTTGTTTCAGATGAGCAGTAAGGTGGGGTAGTAAACTTAAAATTATTGTGCCAAAAAATATGCGATTTTGATACATTAAGGGGCATGGCTGTAAAGATCAGCGATGTATATAATGACAAAAATGTTTAAAACCTAATTTGATTTATAATTTTTATAGTTGTTGATTTGCGACCTCATTTTAAATTTTTTGTATGTTACGATTTATTTCAATTTTTTC
>DASRRA010000506.1:0-4845 GCA_035696085.1 Bacteroidia bacterium
TTGCTTATTGAATTTAAGGTTCACAAATTTTACGAAAATAAATTCCGAAGTCAAGTCCATTGAATTAACATTTAAGTTAAGTTATAAACACGGAGAATTAACAAGCATATGTTCATAAAGCACTAATACGTTAGAAAACATCACGTTAACTTTTCTCTGAAAAAAACTGAAAATTTTAGGTTTAAAAATTTGCAGTACCGGAAAAAAAATCACAATTACGTATACGGATGTTTTAACAGTATTCTCCTCTACAACGCAGTATCTATAGCTATTCTGAGAGCGGTTATTTTTTCATTTTGTCGGCAAGCTCCAATTGCTTGTACCAATTCTTACCGTATTTTCGAATGAGTGGTTCACGTAAAAACTTGTATACAGGAACATCTAATTTTGCTCCACATTCACAAGCTGGTTTACAGACCTCCCATTTATGATAGTTAACGGCATCGTAGTCTTTAAATTTTGTAATCCGCACAGGATATAGGTGACAGGAAATGGGTTTTTTCCAACTTACTTTTCCATCATAAAACGCTTGTTCAATCCCGCATTTGGCGATCCCATCATCAAAAATGGTAAATGCACAATGCTTGCCTTTTACAAGGGGGGTGGTATAATCACCATCTTCATCAATCACAAAAACACCTTGTTTTTCAATGGCTTTCACGCCATCTTTTGGCAAATAAGGCTTTACATCCTCCAAGATATCCTCTAAAATAGCGATTTCCTCTTCATCTAGAGGAGCTCCGGCATCACCGGCAACACAACATTCACCTTTGCATGCGTTTAAATCGCAAACAAATTTCTTTTCTAATAAATGCTCAGAAACAATCGTATTGCCGATAGCTATCATGTCGTTTTTTTTCTATTACAAAGATACTCAATTTCAGTGAAAAAGCCTTAAAATACATTGAAAAGAGATCAATATAATTTCTATTTTTGTCCAAATTAAATCACAAAAACAATCGCTAATCAATACCATTACAATGAACCAGGAAGACATTTTTAAAAACATCATTTCACACTCCAAAGAATATGGATTTATTTTCCAAAGCAGCGAGATCTATGACGGGTTAAGTGCTGTTTACGATTATGGCCAAATGGGCGTGGAATTAAAAAAAAATCTTCGCGATTACTGGTGGAAAGCCATGGTTCAATTGCATGAAAACATTGTAGGGATTGATGCGGCGATTTTTATGCATCCTACTACCTGGAAGGCTTCCGGACACGTGGATGCCTTTAATGATCCCTTAATTGATAACAAAGACAGCAAGAAACGCTATCGTGCAGATGTATTGATAGAAGAGCATGTAGCCAAGATTGAAGCAAAAATTCAGAAAGAAGTAGATAAGGCAAAAGAGCGTTTTGGTGAGGCGTTTAATGAAGAAACCTTCCGTTCCACCAATGCACGTGTATTGGAAAACCAGGCAAAAATAGACCAGATTAACACGCGTTTCAAAACTGCACTGAACGATAACAACCTCGTGGAGGTGCGCCAAATCATTATTGACTGTGAGATCGTTTGCCCGATTTCAGGATCTAAAAACTGGACCGAAGTACGCCAGTTTAATCTTATGTTTAGCACGGCTATGGGTTCTGTTTCAGAAGAAGCAAGTACCATTTACTTACGCCCGGAAACAGCACAAGGTATTTTTGTGAATTTCTTAAATGTACAAAAATCCGGAAGAATGAAAATTCCATTTGGGATTGCACAAACCGGGAAAGCCTTTAGAAATGAGATTGTAGCGCGACAGTTCATTTTCCGCATGCGTGAATTTGAACAAATGGAGATGCAGTTTTTTGTTCGTCCCGGAACCGAAATGGAATGGTATAATCACTGGAAACAAGCGCGTATGAACTGGCACCAGTCATTAGGATTTGGGTCCGATAATTACCGTTTCCACGATCACTTAAAACTGGCACATTATGCCAATGCTGCTTGTGACATTGAATTTAATTTCCCATTCGGATTTAAAGAATTGGAAGGAATTCACAGTCGCACCGATTTTGACTTAAAAGCACACGAACAACATTCCGGAAAAAAATTACAATACTTTGATCCGGAATTGAATCAAAACTACGTGCCGTATGTGGTGGAAACATCCGTTGGTTTGGATCGTTTGTTTTTGGCGGTGATGTCAAAAGCCTATGTGGAAGAAAAACTTGAAGATGGTACCATCCGTACCGCATTAAATTTACCGGCATTTATAGCCCCTATAAAAGTAGCAGTGTTGCCCTTGTTAAAGAAAGATGGTTTACCAGAGAAAGCACGTGAGATCATGGATATGTTGAAATTTGACCATGCCTGCACGTATGATGAAAAAGACACAATTGGTAAACGCTACAGAAGACAGGATGCGATTGGAACACCTTTATGTATTACGATTGATCACCAAACACTGGAAGATAATACGGTAACGGTGCGTCACAGAGATACAATGACACAGGATCGCGTTAATATCACTGAATTGGTGGAATTAGTAAATGAGAAAGTAAGTTTTCAAAAGGCGTTGAAAAGGTTGCAGATGAACGCAGTTGGTGTGAATAGCTAGAACTAGGAAATGGTCAAAGGTTTTTAAAACCTTTGGCGCTACTTCACACTATCCTTTTTCGATTTCTCCAAGGCTTTTTTCAAACTATCTGCATTGAGGGTAGAAAAAATATTTAATCCAATATGTGTATTCTTCTCTTTTTTCTCTGATACTTTTTCTTCTTTTGAAGTTGATTGAGTTGTTTTGTTGCTATCAGGGCTATCAAACGTTCTCCGGCGCACCCTTCTTAAATCTACTTCTTCTTTACTAGAAGTTTGTTCCTTTTCTCTTCGTTTTTCTTTTTTCAAACGCGCTTCTTCTTTCTCCGCAATTTCCCGTTGTTGACGTTCCTCTTCTTCTTTTGCAGCCAATGCAGCAGCGGCAGCGGCTTCTTCTGCTTTCTTAATAGAATCTGTATTCACAATTGGTGCAACAACTGGTGCAGGAGGAGGAACCTCTTTTTTTACAGGAGCTGCGGGTTGTTTTTTCACAACGGCCGGTGTTTCCACCGGTTTTGATTTGGCTGTTGGTTTAGAAAAATCAATACTTGTAAATGCAAGATATCCACCACCCAATAATCCTAATACAATGGCAACAATAATTACCGGCTTCCAGTTAAACGGACTGGAATCAGGCGTTGTACCCAGCATGGTTTCCATACGCGTCCAATCATTGGAATCGTAACGGGCCTCATAGGTTGCCAGGCTATTTTTAACTAATTCTTCTAAAGGAACACCACTCATTTTTTATCGACAGCTTTAATCAGGTGAATTAAATTTTTCTTCAAATTAAATTTTGCTTTGGAGAGATTCGATTTAGATGTTTCTTCGCTTACATCTAATATTTCAGAAATCTCCTTAAGGCTATATCCATCAATCAGGAACAGGTTAAACACCGTGCGGTAAGCAGGTGTTAGCTCCTGAACGGCTTTTAATAATTCATCTTTATTAATGGTTGCAAACAAGGCATCATCGTTTACCACTTCTTCTACTGCTGTGGGTTTTTCATACGCGTTGACCGTACTTACAATCAGGTAATTGTGCTTGTTTCTTCTGAGATGATCCACAGCGGTTGTGACCATTATCTTTTTTATCCAGGGCTCAAAAGGCGTATGTGTATCAAATGTTTTCAAGGCCGTAAAAGCCTTCAAAAAACCTTCATGAAGAATGTCTTTGGCCTCTGTGTTTGTTTTCGAATAGCGTAAACAAACACCCAACATTTTACCGTAATAAAGCTCATACAATTGCTTTTGGCTTGCACGATCATTCCTTAAACAGCCCTTTATAATGTCAGCTTCATTCATTAGCACTTTTTTTTAAGTTATAAAGCAAGATGTAAAACAGGATCTCTCTTTCCTTATTTTTTATAAATCTACTTTAAAATTTGCTTCATCAATACCTTTATTTACATCTACGGAAGTCAGTTCCAGTTTAAGTGGCAATGGACCTCCGCTAATAATGATGAAAGTAGGATATTTTATGCCATTTACCTCTTTGTAATCCAAATATTCTACATTTTGCGTAATACTGCCTTGTTCAGTAGACGTTGTTTGACTTGATTTTACTTTATACCCAGAGGCGATATCATACCATTCTGTTGATTTTTTACCCGTTGGACTGGTAATGTCTATAATATAAGCATCGCTTCCGTTAATGGCTTCGACACCGGTTACGGCTAGTTTAAAACCAAGCTTTTCATAATACATTTCATGTGTATTAATGGCTTCTACTTTTAGTTCATTTAACTCATCACCTGTAATTTCTTTTTTGCCCTGCATGCCGCTTTGGCTTCCTCTGTTTCCGTCAAAAATCGTTTTTTGTACCGTCATCTCACCAATGCTGATGGTCATGTTGTACTTGTTTGGTGATTTCTTTTGCTCCACCATATTGATCTTTCCGTACTGAGAATCAGCGAAACGTTTGATGGTAATGTTTTTCACGGAGTTTAATTTTTTACTGCCACCAATCGCATTGATGTAAGCTTTAACAATGGCTTTGGCAGAAGCATCTGCAGGTGCTGGTTTTATAGTATTTACAGGAGGGTTACCTAAATTATCATAAAATTCAATTTTTTTGTCGGAACTGAATTGAATTAATTTTTTTGCCTCTTCAGCTTCATTTCCAACTACCAGGATCGTTGCATTGTCTGGGTGTATGTATTTTTGGGCAACTGCTGCAATATCATCTGCTGTTACAGCCGCCAGATTTTTTAAATAATTGGCATAGTAATCTTTTGGTAAATGATAGCGTTCAATGTTGATGGCAAACTTTGCAATGGTTGCAGGATCTTCTAAGGAGATGGCAAAATTTCCTGTCAAATA
>DASRRA010000507.1:0-3951 GCA_035696085.1 Bacteroidia bacterium
CTTATTTAACAACACGATTTGTTGCGCACATTGCAGGTATTGAATCAATGAGTTTAAATGCCCCTAAAAGTAAACGCATTGCAATTATTGGCAAGGAAGATGAATTTGCAAGAGTCAACAGCTTATTGGATCAAACAAGTATTAATAAAGGATTTACAGGTTTTGTAAGTGTGAACGATTCCGGATTGCAACATGTAAATTTTGTGGGCAAACTGAATCAAATTGAAGACATCATTCAGATTCATAAAATCAATGAAGTTATTTTTTGTTCCCGTGATATCTCTTCCCAGGATATTATTAATCACATGCATACACTTGTTGCTGCAAATATTCATTTTAAAATAGCACCGCCTGAAAGTCTCTCTATTATTGGAAGTAATTCCATTGATACGGCCGGCGATCTGTACATCATCGACGTAGATTCCATCAGTAAACCCAAAAACAAACGAAACAAACGCTTGTTTGATTTTACCTCATCAATCATTTTACTTTTAATTTCGCCCATTGTCATTTGGATGCAGGAACACAAAGGGCATTTTATAACGAACATTTTTTTAGTTTTATTCGGCATGAAATCATGGGTAGGTTATGGTTCAGAAAAGGAAAAACTGCCGCACCTTCCCAAACTAAAACCATCCGTACTTAACCCGCTTAGCGGGATAAAAGATGATTCCATATCCGAAGACATGAAAAACCGGCTGAACTTATTGTATTCAAAAAATTATAAGGTAGAGAATGACATTATGATTGTGTGGAGAGCTTTTAAAAAATTAGGCAGTTAAAGCAACCAGATGAAGAAATTTTTTTTGATCGCTTTCTTTTTTCAATTCATAAATAGTTATGCTCAGGAATTATATTTCGAAAATTCAGGTTTAAAATTACCTTCCACGGAAGTATACCAGATTTTTCAAGACAGCCACGGTTTTATTTGGCTATGCACAGATGCTGGCATTTGCAAATATGATGGGAATACGATTACAACGTATACGGTAAAAGATGGGATCAGTGAAAACGTTGTTATAAATATAAAGGAAGATTCAAAGAAAAGGATTTGGTTTAACACTGTTTCAGGTAATTTCTTTTACTATGAGCATGATCATTTCACAAAGATTGATGCCAACAATCGGTTAAGCAAAATTGCCAAACCTTATCATGTTAACCATTTTGCTTTCGGAGAAAAAGATACGATATACGCGAGCGCGAATTCACCTCAAGGGCTTCTCAAAATTCCTCCACAGCATAATTATCGCGAAATACTTCATCAGTATGGATTTTTTAACTCTCCTGCGACATTGCGTTATGTTTTGCGCAACAAAGCAAATGAGCTGGACCCTATAACCGGTGGAGGACTTGAATGCATGCGCAATGATTCTACTTATCATTTATTTCTGTTTGATACGCTTATTTCGATTTCTTTGAAAGGAATGAAGGGCTACTACTATGGGGATCTAATAGACTTAAAAGCCAGCCAAGACGGAATGGTCTATCTTAACAATAGAAACATCTTAATAAAAATTAAAAAAGGTGGAAAAAGCATTCAATATTATTATTTCCAATCGGATATTCTGAAAATTGAAATTGACAACGATGGAGATCTTTGGATAGGTACCAGAACCAATGGTGGTTATCTATTTAAAGATGGCAATATCGAATCATCACCTGTTCGTTTCTTAACGAATTTATCTGTTACGTCAGTATGTATTGATAAAGAAGGTTCGGTATGGGCCTCAACATTGGAAAAAGGAATTTTTCAATGTATGAACAGGCATGTTTATACAATCTTTGGAAAAACCACAGATTTTGAATTATATGAGGATGAACTCCATATATCACTTTTTCCCAAACAAAAAATTACGGTTACCCCAAGCGGATCGCTCCAATTTATAAATGATATGCCTCTTTTACCGAAACACACCAGTATACTGTGTTTTCTAAAACAAAAAAAAGGCACTTATTACAGTACGAGGGATAACTTTTTTTATATTAAAGGGAATAGTGTTTTAACCATTCTTGATCAATACAAACACCCACTGCTTCCTAAACAAATAATAGAACTGGACAATGACACAATCTTATGTATTACAACAGGTAGCCTGTATTTTTTTCACAACCAAAAGTTTATTAAGAATTTTAATTACTTAGTGTCTGCAACATGTGGCACCAGGCTTTCTGATAAACGAATTTTAATCGGCTCCAGGAACAATGAGGGAATCTATGAATTTAAAAACGATCGCTTTATTCCTTTTTTAAATCAATTCAAAGCGTTACATACACGGATCAATCAGATAATGGAGGATCCAAAAGGTAATCTATGGATTGCTACCAATGAAAAAGGAATTTTTTGTTATGATAAAAATCATCAATTGCATCACCTTACTGAAAAAAACGGTCTGCTGTCAAACAAAGTAAACTCCTTTGTTAGGGATAACAATGGAGATATTTGGTGTGGTACCTATTCCGGGTTATCACGATTAATCATCTCAGAAAATTTAAATGCTATTAAAATAGAAAATTTGGACAGCAATCATGGCGTAACAGATCCTGAAATTGAAAAGGTCACGAATTTTCAAAATAAGATCTGGTGCGGGGGTAAGACGGCTCTTTTTTATTTTGATCCCAAGGATATGAAAAAAAATACCTGTCCTCCTTATATTTATATTAAAGGCTTAAAAATAAAAAATGAAAATTATCGCATAAGTGATACCTTGCATTTGAACTATGACCAGGCAAACTTTCGTCTTCAATATGATCTGATCAGTTTTAAAAAATCACCGGAAAAATTATTTTTATACAAATTAGCCGGTTATGACAAAGACTGGAACACTACTCATACCAATGATTTCCAGTATACCAATATTCCATATGGAACCTATACAATAATTGTGTACGGAGTTAATAATGATGGCTTACCGAGTTTACATCCCATACGTCTTACCTTGATAATTGACAAACCGTTCTGGCTTAGCTGGTGGTTTATAACCTTTTTAATGCTGCTGGTAATAGCAGCAGGTTATTTTATTGCCATTTATTGGAAACATCGGATTGAAAAAAAGGAAAGAGACAAAGCCGCAATTCAACAAGAGTTATCTGAATTTAAAATGACTGCTTTGCGTTCACAGATGAACCCCCATTTTATATTTAATGCGATTGGTTCCATCCAACATTATATTCTAGAAAATAATAAAAAAGAATCCAATTATTACCTTTCAAAATTCGCGCATCTTATTCGTAACATTTTAAGTAATTCCAGCCAGGAATTCATTACATTGGAACAGGAAATTGCTACTTTGAAATTGTATATTGAGCTGGAACAAATCCGGTTTGTTCCGGCATTTGAATTTATCTTAAAAATAGATAATCGGCTGGATATGGATATGCATATACCTACCATGCTTATTCAGCCTTACGTTGAAAACTCTATTTGGCATGGCTTAACACATAAGGAATCGGAACGCGTGTTGGAACTAATCTTTGAAAAGAAAGGAGATTTTCTTAATGTAATAATAAGAGACAATGGTGTGGGGAGACGAAAGAAAAAAGAAGGTGGTACACATGTTTCAAAAGGTATGTCCATCACCGAACAACGAATACGAATATTGGAAAATACCAGCACCAAAAAGTTTGAAACCGTTATAAAAGACTTAACGGATGAATACAATCAACCGATAGGTACAGAAGTTAATTTAATTATCCCTCTTGATTTGTAAATCATGAAACTAACAGCAGTTATCGTTGATGATGAAATAAAATTGCATAGCGTATTGATCGAACTATTGAAGGAAAATTGTCCGGAAATAGACGTCATTGGCACTTCAACCAATATGGACAATGCATATGAGCTAATCATGAGTAAACGCCCACAGGTTGTTTTCCTGGACATTGAAATGCCCGGTGGATCGGGGTTTGATTTGCTTCAAAAGTTCAATCCCATTTTTTTTGAAACTGTTTTTG
>DASRRA010000508.1:0-8092 GCA_035696085.1 Bacteroidia bacterium
TTGCTTACAACGAGCGTTTCCAGAAAATCTTTGGATTAACTCTTTTATTGTTTTCGGTATATTTATTTATCGCATTTACATCATTTGCGTTTACCTGGGAAGTGGACCAGGATAAGGTGTTGGGGGATCTGTTTTCACCGGATGTACGCGTTGAAAATTGGTTAGGGAAATTTGGTGCTTACATTTCCTATCTGTTCATTTACAAATGGTTTGGTGTCCCGTCTTATATTTTTTCTTTCCTGGCCTTTGTTTCCGGGCTTAGAATCACTTTCAATCTGAATCTGGTGAACTTAAACAAAACGTATTTGTTTTCACTTTTCTTCCTGACTTTTTCTTCCATCACCTTCGCTTATTTTTTTAGCGATGTTCTGTTCTATTTGGGAGGCTCCTTTGGCTACACCATGTGCAACAAGCTTAACGCAACATTGGGCACCATTGGTACTGGTGTGTTATTAGTGTTTTCGCTGGTCGTGTTCCTGGTTTTAGCATTCAACATTTCTTTTGATTTTTCAAAAAAGGAGAAAGCACTTTCTCAGGAACCAATAGCACCGGTAGAAGAAGAGAAACCAGTTATTCCTATCAATTCTTTTAAGAACAATGTGGAAGTTGTTCAAGATGAAGAATTGGAGGATGAGGAAGAGGAGCAAGAGCAAGAGGCGGAACAAGAAGATCCCTTTGTAGTAATGAATGAAGTAAAAAATGAAATCGTTGAAGAAGTTGAAAAAATAGAGGTAAAAGAACCGCTTGTGCTTTCATCAGCAACAGATGATGTACAATTTACGGTAGAACAGATTGAACCCAAAGAAGAGGAGTTAACACCGGAGCAGGTAGCAGAAGCGTTGGTGCAGCAAGCCGGAGAATTTGATCCAACGCTTGATTTATCTTCTTACCAGTTTCCACCAATTGATTTACTTGAAAATTATGGAGGCTCCAAAGAAATTGTCATCAACACAGAAGAGCTGAATGCCAATAAAAATAAGATTTTAAAAACCCTTGGCGATTACGGAATTGAAATTGAAAAAATAAAAGCTACGGTTGGACCAACTGTTACGCTGTATGAAATTGTACCTGCAGCAGGTGTACGTATTTCCAAAATCAAAAATTTAGAAGATGATATTGCGCTGAGTCTTTCTGCTTTAGGTATTCGTATCATTGCTCCTATTCCCGGAAAAGGAACGATTGGTATTGAAGTGCCGAATCAAAACGCGGAGATGGTACCGATGCGAACAATTTTAAGTTCGGATAAGTTTCAAAACACAACCATGGATTTGCCTATTGCTTTAGGAAAAACAATCAGTAACGAAACTTTTATCACTGACCTTTCCAAAATGCCACATTTGTTGATGGCTGGAGCAACTGGACAAGGGAAATCAGTAGGGTTGAATGCCATATTGGTATCCTTGCTGTATAAAAAACACCCATCACAAATTAAGTTTGTATTGGTAGATCCTAAAAAAGTGGAGTTAACACTTTTCAATAAAATTGAACGTCATTTTTTAGCAAAATTACCTGACAGTGCAGAGGCGATTATCACCGATACCAAGAAAGTAATTCATACACTGAATTCTTTGTGCATTGAAATGGATCAACGCTATGATCTTCTGAAAGAGGCGCAGGTGCGTAATTTGAAGGAATACAATGCAAAATTCGTTGCACGTAAACTAAATCCTAATAACGGACACAAATTTTTACCATACATTGTTTTGGTGGTGGATGAGTTTGCTGATTTAATTATGACAGCTGGTAAAGAAGTGGAAACACCAATAGCGAGGTTAGCCCAATTAGCCCGTGCCATTGGTATTCACTTGATAATTGCTACGCAGCGTCCTTCTGTGAATATCATTACCGGTACAATTAAAGCAAATTTCCCGGCACGTATTGCGTTCCGTGTAACTTCGAAAATCGATTCACGAACCATTTTAGATTCAGGCGGAGCAGACCAGTTGATTGGAAGAGGAGATATGTTATTGTCTACCGGAAATGATTTGATCCGTTTGCAATGCGCATTTGTAGACACACCTGAAGTAGATAAAATATGTGATTTTATCGGCAGCCAACGAAGTTATCCGACAGCCTTTTTACTTCCTGAATATATTGATGAAAACGGAGAAGGTAGCGGTAAAATGGATGATCCATCTGAGCGAGATGGGTTATTTAACCAGGCTGCAGAAATTGTTGTGTCCACCCAACAAGGATCAGCATCCTTACTTCAGCGCCGGTTAAAACTGGGCTATAACAGAGCCGGTAGAATAGTAGATCAGTTGGAATCCGCCGGAATCATTGGGCCTTTCGAAGGATCCAAAGCAAGAGAGGTATTAATAAAAGATATGCTATCTTTGGAACAGTTTTTGAATAAATCTGATAATACCATAAAATAAAGCAATTAAACTATGAAAAGAGTAGTGGTGATGGCACTTTTAACTGCCAGTTATTTTACGATCAATGCACAAACCGACCCTAAAGCAAAAGTCATTCTCGATGATGTCAGTGCAAAAACAAAATCCTATACATCTATAAAAGCAGATTTCAGTTTCGTAACCGAAAAAAAAGATAAAACAAAAGAAACGCAAAATGGGAAAATCCAAATCAAAGGCAATAAATACAAATTAGAAATTCCAGGTCATGAAATTTATTGTGACGGAAAAACAGTTTGGGATTTTATTAAAGATGCAAATGAAGTTCAAATAAAAGATGCCGATACCGGCGGAGAGGATGCCATAAACCCAAGTACCATTTTCACCTTATATGAAAAAGGGTTTAAATATAAATTAGATGGTGAAGATGCAACAACACAAACTATTAGTTTGTTTCCTATCAATCCAGATAAGAAAAAATTTCACACAGCTAAGCTGGTTATTGAAAAAGCAAAAAAACAAATTGCCAGTCTTAAAATGCTAATGAAAGATGGTACTAGTCAAACGTATACGATTAAATCATTTACAACAAATGCAGTTGTTTCCGATTCAGATTTTGTATTCGACACCAAAGCACATGCTGGTGTATCGGTAGAGGATCTACGCTAATCCTACGCTAAAGCTTTGGATTACACGGTAAACCTTCGGTCTCGGCAGTAACTAAGTAATTATAAGAAAAATCGGCTGTCATTAGGCAGCCGATTTTTTTAGGTACGCTCAATACGCGCACTCAAAACGGACCTTCAGTGGCTTAATTCCTTTTTCGCAAAAACGTTTTTCGCAACTGCACTTCCAAAATACGCTAGAGGCAGAAATACGAAGATAGAGCAGAGAATAACCCAGGTCGGGTATTGAATGGTAGTTAAATTATATATACCTATTCCCATTACAGTTCCAGCCATTGTCATAGCGTGAATAATTTTCTTATGAGTACAAATCCAAGCTGTTACGAAACCTCCTGTAAAAACCCCAACCGCATAGCTCAATAAAATAAAAATATAGAAACCCGTAGGAGCTTCATTCTGTATATAACTTTTGAGGGCTTCGGGATCATGTGCAGTAACCGGAATAGGATGAAAGGCATGTCCAATGATTTCAACTAAAAGGACCATCAAAAAGCTACTAAGGATGCCGGCAACAATTGCTAGAAGGTTTCTCGTCATATTTTTGATTTTGGTTGATCAAAACTATTATAAAAAAGAGATAAAAAAAATAAATGTCGCTCCTTTGCCTGAATTGTTATCAACAGAAATGAAGCGGTTGTTAATTAACCAATTAGAACTGAGATTGGAGATATGAGATTTGAGATGCTGTATTGACCTAAATGAATACATTTGTATTTATGGAAAAATTTCCGGTTGAGTACTCTTCACTTTCGGCAGACGCACTGCTTCAATTTATTATAGAGCAATATGCTTTAGATTCAACATCTTCCATAGTCTTTTTGAAGCGGGGATTCAATGATACATATTTGATAATTTCGAAAGGAGAAAAATTCGTTTGCCGTGTATACAAATATGGTTGGCGTGGTTTAGAAACCATTGAAAATGAGGTAGATTTACTTCTTTACTTAAAACAAAATGATACATCTGTTGCTATTCCGGTTGAAAACACGAAGCAGAAAAGAGTACTTAAAATTAATGCTCCGGAAGGCGTGCGCTACCTTGTGTTGTTTACTTATGCGCGAGGACAACGTGTGCGAAAATTATCAACTGATCAGGCATTTTTACTTGGCGTAGAAACAGCAAAAATGCATCTTCTTACAAAGGATAAAGTGATAAGTCCAACAGCACAGGATTATACCATTTCAAAACAATTTACAGAAACAATCCAGGTGCTTACCCCAATTTTAATCGATTATCCGAAGCAATTTCAATTATTGCAAGAACTGGAAAAATTTTTTTTAAAAGAATTTAACTCGATAAAGAAGGGAGAGCTGGCTGAGGGAATTTGTCATGGCGATTTGCAGGCAGAAAATTTCCATATTGATGAAAATGGATCGCTTACGTTTTTTGATTTTGATTTTTTCGGAAAAGGATACTTGATTTATGATATCGGCGTATTTATGTGGTATGATCATAAAAATAAGCCGCCGGAAATTATTAAGGCTTTTTTAAAGGGATATGAAAGTAAACGTCTTTTAACTCCTACAGAACATAAATTTATCCCCTGGCTGAGTACCATGCGGGCACTTTTTCAAATGACCTTGTATTGTAGAATAAGTGATGGAAAACAATTGCCTTTGTGGCCGGCAGCTGAAGTGGCTGCGTTCCTGGATAAAGTAGAGAAATGGCAGAAATCAGCGCGAGTGTGAGTTTTGAGCGCGAGGATGTTGAAAACGCCAAAGGCCTGAAAGGCCTTTGGCGTTTTATATAGCTTTAACCTAGTAAGGTTTTTTCTGCTGCTTTAAGAATATCAAATGCTTTGTCTGTTGTTTCGGCTTCTGCATAATTACGAAGTACGGGCTCTGTACCGGATGCTCTGATCATTAACCAATCTCCGTTGTCAAAGAAGTATTTCCAACCATCGATTGTTTCAATTCGTTCTACTTTGTAAGGGCCAAATGTTTTATACAAATTGTTTTTGCATTTTTCAACAATGCTGGTTTTTACCTCTTCTTTTAAATGTAAATCGCTTCGTTCAAATTTAAATGTCCCAACAATCTTATAAACCTCTTCAATTAATTCTTCCAGGCTCTTACCTGATTTAACCATGTATTCCCATATGGTTAATCCCATCCAAATTCCGTCACGCTCTGGGATATGCCCTTTAATAGCAATACCACCACTCTCCTCTCCACCAAGCAATACATCTTCAGATATCATAATGCCTGCAACATATTTAAAACCGATTTTTACTACCTGGTACTCCAAGCCATAATGTTCACACATTTTCTTTACACGTGGTGTAACGGAGAAGGCATTTACAATTTTACCCTTGAATTTTTTCTCTTTTACCAAGTAATTGATCAACAATAAAATGATGTGATGTGAATCGATAAATTCACCATAGCTATTGTACAAGCCAATTCTGTCGGCGTCGCCATCGGTTGCTAATCCGCAATCAATATCGCCGCTTTCGGTAATTAACGCTGAAAACTCCTGCAAGTTTTTGTGAATAGGTTCCGGTGCTTGTCCATCGAAACCTGGATTGTAATCGCAGTGAAGGAAAGTAATATCCGGTAACAATCGACGCATAACATTTTGCCCGGCACCATACATGGCATCGTAAGCAAAATTCATTTCGCTGTTGCGAATGGCGTTCATGTCGAAGTTGTTTTCCACATGATTCACATACATTGTTTCTAAATCAATGTATTCAATAATTCCTTTTTTTACAAAATCTTCTATGTAAATATTTTCAACATCCACTAGATTTTTATCCGGAATTAGGTCTTCAATTTTTTGAACATCTTCTGGCAATAAAGGTCCTCCGAAATTTCCCTTTAGTTTAAAACCATTATACGAAGGGGGATTATGAGAAGCTGTGATGATAATACCAATAGAGGCATTTTTATTTTTTGTTCCTAAGGAAACCATTGGTGTAGAAACAAAATCTTTTGCTAAAAAAACTTTAATACCAGCGTTAGCAAGCACCTTTGCAACCGTTTCTGCAAATAGCTCTCCTGCAAAGCGGCAATCATGACCAACAACGATACTAGGAGTGTCGAAATTTTTCTTTACCCATTCTGCAGTTGCAGCAGTAACCCGTGCTACATTTTCTACCGTAAAATCTTTTGCGATGATAGCACGCCAGCCATCTGTTCCAAATTTGATCTTTGTCATAAAATCTTTTTTTTGTAAATATACTATGTTTATGGATTTCCAGCTATTTTTCATAGTATATCGTAAAAGGTTAATTTACAGATGTTTCAATACCCATTTCAATACAAAAAGGCTGTCTACCAGAAGTAAACAGCCTTTTTGCCAATAGTTTAGAGAAATTCGTTAAGGTTGAAGGACAATTACTTTTTGTCGTATAAATTGATGACCAGCAGTGCCGATGATTGAATAACTACCATTACTCAAATCATTTATAGTTGTTGTATAGTTATTCGCATTTGTTAGCTGGAAGGTTTTAACAATTTGACCTAATTCATTCACGATTGTATAGCTTCCCGCTTGTGTTGCCTGAATGGTAAAGATTCCATTGTTTGGATTCGGGAACACACGCAATGTGTTGCTTTCTGAATGGTTTGCAATTCCGGTAATAATCACCTGTACGCATTCAGAAGTGTCCACACACTTATTTTGTGTTAGGATAACAGCGTAATAACCGCTTTTCATGACCTTATAGCTTTGAGCTGTAGCACCCGGTATGATTGCATTTCCATTGCTGCATTCAATCCATTGATAGGTGGAGTTGTTATTCTCTGCCGTTAAGGTATCACCATTCTGGTTCACTTTTATATTGATTGCCGGAGCAATGGTAAGCATGGTTTTTACTGTACTATCACAACCATTGGTCGCTTTAAGTATATTCGTATATGAACCAGAAGTAGAATAGATACTATCACCAATTGAATATGTTTGACCATAACAAATTGCAATATTTTGTGATAGTTCAATCGCATTTGGCTGTGTAATATCTAAGGGGATACTATCCATACAAGTGTTTGAATCTGAAACGACAAACATATATTTACCAGCATTTTTTACAAATATACCTGTTCCAATATAGGGAGGTGTCGCACCGGAAGCGGTAATGCTTATCGTTGATTGTTCGCCAAAACACTTAATAAGTGTGGCAGTTCCGGAGACCACCAATTTTGTTGGTTCTGTAACGGTAACTGTTTTTGTAATGCCACAACCTGAGGCATCCAACACCTTAACGGTATACATGCCCATACCAAGATTTTTTATAGAAGCAGTTGTGTCATTTCCCGGCGCCCACAAATAGGTGTAGGGTTGTGTTCCTCCATTGGCAGTAACAGTTGCGGTTCCATTCTTAATACCAAAACAAGTAGGATCAGTATGAGAAACAGTTGCTGTTATAGCGGTTGGTTCAAGAATCGAAACTGTTCGTGTTATTGTACAGGAATTGGTATCCTTGATGGTGCAGGTATAAGTGCCTGCTAATAATCCGGTAGCTATTGAATCCATTCCTCCAGAAGGCGTCCATATATAATGATAGGGTGCAGTTCCTCCTTTAACGGTTACAGTAGCTGTTCCATCAGCTGCTCCAAAGCAAGTGATATTTGTATGTACAGTAGAAGCCATCAATGAATCCGGTTGTGTAACGATGGCTGTAACAGTTCTTGTACATCCGTTTGCATCGGTAATTTCTACGGAATAAGTTGCAGCAGTAAGTCCCGTTCTGTCTTCTGTTGTAGGTCCGGATGGTAACCAGTTATACGTATAAGGTCCTGTTCCACCTGTTGATGTTAAATTGATGGCACCGTTTGAACCACCAAAACAAGCTACATTGGTAACGACAGTTGTTCCTGATACAGCGGAAGCTGGCTGCGTAACTGTTGCATTGACAGTGCCAGTACAACCATTTGCATCGGTAATTTGTACAGAAAAGGTTCCGGCTGTAAGTCCTGTTCTGTCTTCTGTTGTAGGTCCGGATGGTAACCAGTTATAGGTATAAGGCCCTGTTCCGCCACTTGGTGTTAAGTTAATGGCACCAGTTAATCCTCCGTTGCAAGCTACATTGGTAACGACTGTGATTCCAGA
>DASRRA010000509.1:0-1614 GCA_035696085.1 Bacteroidia bacterium
CTCACTAGTTAAATAATTATTTGATACTCAAAGATAATGTTAATCAGTACTTAAGCTATTTTCTACAAACTTATTTGTTCACCATCTTTTAAATTAAAAAATGAATTTAGCTGTTTCACCTGATAATCAGGTCTTTCTTTGGCAAATCTTCTCATTACCTCAATATTTTCGAGCCATTGGTCGTATGATCCAATTACCCGCCAACGATCTATATGCTCCCGGATTTCAGGCTCCATACTCCTTTGAAAATCGTTAATCACAGCGATTACCCGTTGGCTATTGAAGGTGAAGCTTAAATGGTATTTAAATCGGCTGACAAAATAAGCGGCAAAGGTTTTATTGTTTAACAGCCCTTTGAATAATATACCAACACTGCCAACAGCAGCTGCTTTTGGTAACAAGTTGGTTTGAGGTGTACTCGCACTGTTGTAACCACATCCCCAATCCATATCATATAATATCCACCTCCAACGCCCGTCTCTGCTAAAATAACCATCTGCTATTTGTTTGGATTGATACCTCCAGAATTTAACATTATTATTGGGCCAATCGCTATTGCAAAAATAAACATTCGCAATGATAAAATCGGTTAGGCTTTCTACATCAATTCTCGCCTTTACGTAAGCATAATTGGTTTCCGTGCTCATATCATTATTTTGAATGTACTCCAGCAACTCACCAAATGCATGCTGATCTTTTTTATTTCCCTTAACCAATTCTCCGCCTAGTTCAAGAATGGTAATGCTATCGGCGGTTATCTGATATTTATTTCCGATAAAATGCTCATCAATGCGCTCACGAATATTGTGTATACCCCAATATTCTCCATTGATGAATACAACAGATGGTGCATATTCCTGGATATCTACCTTTGTATTCCGAAACAATGTTTGCAGGCAAGCATCTCTGAACATTGTTTTATCCCAGTCATTTCCGGAGTTTCTCAAAATAAAGGAGTTAAACTTATTTACAGGATAATCTGGAAACAATTCGAATTTAATTTGATCTGTTCCATATTTTGGATTAAAACAAATGCGTAATGACTTCTGGCTAAACCCCCTTGTTGCATTGCCATTAATTCGTATTCCGGCATTTGCTTCAAAACCGGCATTTGTACCAGGCAAAAAAAACTCAATATGTACCGGGCGCTCCGCATTGTCTCCGCGTTTCAAATAATTGGAAGGGTATTCCCACCAGGGCAAATCCAGTCGCCTGTTCTTTTTTATATAGTCATCTTTATCCTCATAGTTTTTTCCCAATACATAAATCCCATTTTTATGTCCAAATAAATCATCTGCATTGACGGTTAAAGCAATAACAGGAAATGTATAACGTGGAGATCTCTTTTCATCAATAAAAAAAGTCTTTATCAATTCAGGGCCCCTGCGGTTGTCTTCTGTAACTACTATAGCTCTTAAAACAGTACCTTTAAAAACATTACCAATAGGTGGTTTCCATCGTGGTGATGAAGGTATTGCAGAGAATACATTTTGCTCCTCCCGATTTTGAATATGAATGGGGTTATTATACAGATTGCTTTTCAAGTTTGGCAAAGATCCATCTGTTGTATAATAAATTTTATAAGGTTGGGGAGCGGACAATGAGATAGAGCGT
>DASRRA010000510.1:0-3899 GCA_035696085.1 Bacteroidia bacterium
AGCACCTTTTACATACGAGATGAATTTTGCCGCAGCTACTCTTTCCCATGTTTTTACAACGATGTCTCTTGCCTGATCACGTGTTGTATTATCGCTATTGTTGATGGCAGCACGACCAAGGATAAATGCTTTCATAATTGCATCGTTGCAGCCAATAGCTGGATCAACAGAATTTCCATAGCTACCCCAGTTTTTTAAACCTGTTTTTACAGTTGGAAAATTTACCGGAACACCATAGTAAGCAAAAGCCTGATCCCAGGCACGTTGCTGAGCAGTAGTGCCATTGGTTTTAACGGTATTATCATAACTTGAAATCATGTTCAGGATCGTTGTTGCCTGATAATAAAATACAGCCCCCATAATTCCTTTTTCAACATACTCTTTGTATTCAAATCCATTTGCATCAACAAGGATATATCTTCCGGCAACAGTTCCTACAGCAGGTTTTACGAGTTTTCCGGAATGGCCATCAAAAGCTGTTGTGCTGTCTACCTTTACGCTTGCGTTGGTGCTGGCAGTTTCTGCATCTACAAATGCTGCATCAAAAGCTGTTTGTAAGCCAAATGCATTTCCTGTAGCACCTTTCAGGTTGAATGTGCTTGAATTTAAAGTAGCCGTTGAGAAAGGGCTGTTTGTATTTGCATAGTAATCTCTTAATTTGGCAGGGGATAATATAACCGGAGTTCCTGTGTTTACGTGTGTTTTTCTGATATATCCTGTAAATTCTCCTAACATGGCAATGGCTTGTTTTGGAGCAACTGTATCGATATCACCAAAATCATATGTTGCAGGTACGTTGTAGGTAACAGGTTCTTCTGTTACATCTTCCTCTTTGTCTTTTTTCTTACAAGATGTAGCGAATAGAGCTACAATTGCAGCACACGCTGTTAATTTTACAAGGGTTTTAAAGCTATTATTAGATGTCATACGCGTTTAATTATATTTAGATTAAATAACGCGACAAAAATAGAAGAGACATTGATGGATAGCAATACCTAAAAACGGGTATAATTCGAAAATTCACAAATTAGTTGGATGCAAATAGGAAGTGATTCGGGCTGATCAGATTCTCGCGAACAGCGAATAGAACAAGACCTGCAGTGTTGTTTACACCTAGTTTATTCATAATATTTTTTCGGTGTGTGGTCACCGTATGTGTACTTAGGAATAATTTATCTGCCACCTCTTTATTGGAGTAACCTTCTGCAACCAGTTTAATGATTTCCATTTCACGTTCGCTTATGTTTAAGCCTTCGCAGGAAGAAACCGTTTGTTCTGAATCATGTAAAATATCGGTTACAATTTTCCCGCACATAAATTTTTCTCCCTTTACGGTTTTATAAATTGCTTCTATTATTTCATCCTGATCACAGTCTTTTAGTAAATGGCTGGTAACCCCTGTATTCAGAGCTTGTGAAATTTTAGCAGCAGGTAGCGGCTGTGTAATAGCCAGTAATTTGGCTTCCGGATATTTTTTTACGATTTGTTGAAGTCCTTCCAGGGTAAAGTTGGAAGATGTATAATCTATAATGATTAAATGTGGTGCGTAGAATTTTGATTGATTAACCAAATCGGAAGTACTTAATGCTTCTGCAACGAGTGTAAAATCTGCATTTTCATTCAATACAACGGCCAAACCTTTACGGCTCAAAAAATGGCTATCAGCGATCGTGATTCTAATTTTTTCCACTTGTTTTAATTTAGATCAATTTTAAATAACGTTCAAAAGTACATATTTTATCGATTCATATGAACCTATCCTAAAAAAATTTACGAAAAGATGACTGGTGGCAAAACAGTGCTTTCCCCCTCGGAGGCCAATACCGTATTTGGGAAATTTTGCTGAGCCTCCTCCAGTAATGGCTGCAAATCCTTGTAGCGTGCAGAAAAATGTCCAAGCATCAATTGGCTCACTTCGGCTTTTTGCGCAATCAACCCGGCCTGAAGTGCTGTGGTATGGAAGGTCTCCTTAGCTCTGGGCAGCAAATCGTGTAAAAAGGTGGCTTCATGATACAGTAAATCGGCGCCTTTTATATAGGGTATAATGCGTTCATCATAGCAGGTATCCGAAGCATAGGCATATTTACGAGGTTTGCAGCGTTTAACCAGCTTATGGTTCTCTATCTTCCTCCCCTGATGCGTAAAATCAGCCCCCGCCTTAATGGCAATTATATTCTCAATTGATAAATCATACTGCTCAATAGTATCTTTGGTAATGCTGGGTGTAATTTGCTTTTCACTAAAAACAAAGCCAGAGCATGGAATACGGTGGTTCAACACGATGCTTCTTACCTCCACCCGGTCGTCTTCAAAAATAACCTCGTCATTTATATAGCGATGTGGATGATAAATGATCTTGTAATTTAAAAAGGTTTGAGAATGCTTGAATTGAAGCTCTATTATTTCCTGTAATTCGGCCGGACAATAGATATGCATCTCAATTGTACGACCCATTAAATGCATACTGGATAGAAGACCTACCAGCCCTAAATAATGATCCCCATGCAGGTGACTGATAAAAATATGGTTGATGCGCTGAAACTTCAGTTTGAATT
This sequence comes from Bacteroidia bacterium, assembly GCA_035696085.1. GTDB lineage: Bacteria > Bacteroidota > Bacteroidia > 2-12-FULL-35-15 > 2-12-FULL-35-15 > 2-12-FULL-35-15. The sequence goes on from DASRRA010000510.1 coordinate 2,556, forward strand.
TACGCAGCTGTATTTGGGTGGCTTCTCCACAATCGATTAAAAAAAAACGCTCAGCAATATTTAAAAGCTGAGCGGTTGGATTTCTTGTAGAAGTTGGTGTTGCACTGCTGCAACCTAAAATTGTCAATTCAAAATTTTGCATTCTTCTTATCTCGATACAATCATTCGTTTGGTGATTGTTTGTGTTGCGTTTCCAATAGAATAGATGTAGACACCAGGAGCAAATGAATTTGCTTCAATTGTAATTGTATTGTTACCTCTCTCTGCCTTGTAGTTGGCTGAAAACACAACAGCTCCTAACATATTGTATACTTTAAAATCTACATTCTCATTATTTACAACAGAGAAATGTATTTCTGACTTACCTGTTACCGGGTTAGGAGAATTTTGACCTACTTCAAACTTTGATGGACTTAGGTTTTCTATTCCAGTTGGATAATTAACGATGCATCTATAGCCTGTTAAATTTTTTTGAACCTTTTGATTAAAAATCGCAACAGTTATATCAGCTGTTACCTTTACAACAATTGGCTTATCCCAACCCTGTGTTGGTGTGCCTGAAATAAGAGCACAACCTGTTGAATTACCAGGATAGGTACAATTAGCGGCGGAGCATTGATAAGTAAGATTAGGTTCTAACCCTACAACTGAATCAATCTTAATGCTGTTCACCGTACCTCCGGAAACACCGAAAGCATCTGTAGTTGCAGGAATTTTGATACTAATCGTCTCTGTGTAAGGCATATTCACAAATCCTTTTTTCAATCCTGTTGCAGAATCCGGACAAATACCATAAGCGGTACCAGATGGAATACAAGACACATCAGGTGTGCATTGTGCCGAGACAATAAGTGTTGTAGTTGTAAAAAATAATGTAGAAAGTAATTGTTTAATCATGGGATGTGGTTAAAAATTAAATGATAAACAGTATACCTCCTTAAGCTTTAAACAGCCATCATATCTGTCGCTTCAGATACAGTGCTAGTAATGTTTAAGATGGTATCCAATTGAGAAATTGAAATCAATTTCTTAACTGGCTCTTGTAAGCCTGTCAGTACAAATGTACCTTGGCTGTTTTTACACAAGCGGTTTGCCACTAATATTGCACTTAACCCGGATGAATCGCAATAACGCGTATTCGTTAAGTCAATAATAATGTTTTTGGTCCCGTCCGTGTTCAGAACAACCAATTCAGACTTTAGTGAAGGTGATAAACTGCTGTCCAGTTTTTCAGCTTGCAACTTAATTAAAGTGTAATTATCAGTTTTGTCTATTTTGAAGTTATTCATAAGAGAAAGTTTTTACACAATTTATTTTAACAAATATACATTTTTTATAGCAAAT
>DASRRA010000511.1:0-1838 GCA_035696085.1 Bacteroidia bacterium
TGCGAACGCAAAGCCGTCATTTTAAATTCTGATAACTGCTGGTTGATAGCTGCTTTATCTCTTTCCTTTTTCTCAATTCGTTTTCTCCAGTATTGTGCCCCTAAATAGATAAGAAAAAGAAATAAAATAACCATCAATGTAACAAACCACCAGGTAAACCAGAAAGGCCTTTTAATGATAAACGTTAACTGGTGTGGAAGTTGACTTTTTATTCCATCGTTGTTAATCGCATATACAAAAAGGGTGTAAGTGCCATACGAAATATTAGTATATTGTATATCACCGGTATTGGATAGCTTCCAGGTATTGTCATAGCCATTGAGTCTGTAAAAGAAGGCGCGCGATGGCGTTTTCTTAAAACTGATTAATCCATATTGTATATGAAAATCGTTTTGGTCATGATTTAGAAAAAGTGAATCCGTAGGCAAATAATTTTCACCTTTTACGTTTATCGATTTAATATAGGCAATGGGCGGTTGCCTGTTTTTATACATATTTTCCGGATGAAAATAAAACAGTGCTGTTTTTGCGCCACACCAAATTGTATGATCAAAATAAATTAATCTTTCGATTTCCAGATCGACTATACCATGATTTTTATCGAAGTTCTCAATTACCACTTTTTCAAAATTTGAGGAAGGTATTAATCTGGATAAACCATCATATGTTCCACACCAAATATTACCATTGGGAATTATAATAAGATCATTCACTTTATTTGAAAGTAAACCATTGGATTTATTAAATGTATGAATGCGTTGATGCGTATCATAGCAAAAGATTCCTTTTTCATTGGTTGCAAACCAAAAGTTACCCGACGAGTCAACAGCGATTGCGTTTATCCTTGTGTTTAATTCTTTAACGTGCGGTAGAAAAGGAATAAATTTGCCATTTTTATATTCAAAAAGTCCTGCATTTGATCTGGAGGTAAGTATAGTACGTTTGTCCGGTAACTGAGAAGCGTTATTGATGATGAAGCTGGTGGTATCGGTTCGGATAAATCTGGTATCATAAATAAAAAAAATGCTATGATTTCCCACTGCTAATAAGGTGTCGTTCGGTAGCCTTATAAAATAACGGCTATACATAAAATCTCCGGTTTTTTGATGTATTTCTGCGGTTTTTTTATCTTTTGTGTAAAAGGTGTGTGAGCCAAGACCAAAGTATTGAGCTCCTTTAATGGTAGAATAGGTGCAAAATTTTGCCTTCGTATCAAAAGTAACCGGAACGTTTTCAAGACGCATTGAATCTATAGAAGATGCAATTAATAATTTTTGTGTTTCAAAAGCGACATTCAATTTGTTGTCAATGATTTTAAAATCCCTGGTCTTTTCGGTAAACCTCAATACGCGTTTATTCATGCATTGAAAAACCCCTTTCTCCAGAGTACTTGCCCAAACAGAACCTTCTTTATCCAATAATATGGAGGAAATACTTAAAGAAGGCAAAGCGTGAACAGGAGTTTTTGTGACATCAGCATTTTTAAACAGATACACTCCATCTCTATCGGTGCCTACCCATAAATCGTCATCCCCGTCAATGTACATTTTGAGAATTTCGGAGGGGAAAATATAACTGCCAACTTTTTCGTGATTTTTAAAAACGGACATTACATTTTTAATATTAACATAAATGTTTCCGTTGCGACTCATTTTTGAACTTGTGTATAAAGTGGTGAATTTTTTTTCTTTCACACCACCTGAAGACACAGTAATTGCTGTATCGATCAAAAACACTTGAAAAGAAGAGTCAACAATCGAAAGATGTGGCGAACCGCCGAAATCAAGTAGTTCCATTGGGTTTGCCTTGTTGCGAATTATCGCCAAACAATGAGGCGA
>DASRRA010000512.1:0-1641 GCA_035696085.1 Bacteroidia bacterium
CCGTTACTGCACCATAAGCTGTACTGTTATGCCATTTTGAAGTGATCATACAAGTACCGCTTTCGCAACCTATCAATTTCCAATACAAAAATCCTGCAACAGCACCTACCACAAGCCCTAGTATCAATAATTTGTTTTGAAAAAGAAAGGTTTTCATAGCCACAAAGGTCTGTAAAAGCAGTGTAATAAATAATTCACTTTTTACCGGACAAACCTACTGTTTACGTTTCCTTTATGAAGTGATACAAGTCACTGTTAAAGATGATTTCTACAATTAGTTGGTAACTTTAATATAACCATAGCCTTCAGCCTGTTTTATCACCAGTTCATATAAGGCATCTGGCACTGTAGTTACTCCATTAAGCAATTGATCCTTACTAACATTGAATACCTTCATGGCATGCTCGCAGGCGACAAAAGTTACCTTTTTGTCGGTACCAAGTTTAATTACATCCCCGGTCACGGTTGATTTGTTTTTCACGATCATGTCCAATGCTTTTCCATAAAATACCACTTCGATCTTGGCGTCAGGATGAGATTCAAGAATGCCGTTTATCCATCGAATAACACGTTGATGAGTGGAGGTGTCACTTGTTGTAAGATCAAAGACGATATTATAAGGTTTTTGTTGGGCAGAGGAGTGCAGAATGGCACCTAACAAAAATACGGTGATTAGAAACATTTTTTTCATACTTAGAATTTATTAGACAAAAATTACGAATAAAACACCAAAAAAATCATTTTACAAAACGTAGTATTGTTTTTTTTCGTAGCTTATCGGGCTTTTTCAAATTCTATAATTAAACCTCTATTATTATGGATACCAACGAAACAAAAGAAGGAACAAATCGCCGCAATTTCCTGGGAACAATTGCAACTGGTGCTGCAGCTATTGGCTTAACAAGCATTGCGCCTTCGCTTTCAGCATTTGCAGGTGAAACAAAATTTGATCCCAAAGTATATGGCGATCCTGAAGAAATGTTTAAAAAGATTAACGGTAAACATCGGGTGGTGTATGATTCTACCGAGCCAAATGGAGTATTTCCTTTTGCATGGCCAAGAATTTTTTTGGTGACAAATGAAATGACCGGAACGCCAAATAAAGATTGTAACGTAGTGGTAGTGCTTCGTCACAATTCGATGGGCTATGCGTTACCTGATGCAATGTGGACAAAATACAAGTTGGGCGAATTATTTCATGCACCTGATCCAAAAACAAATGAGCCTGCATCACGAAATCCTTTCTGGAAGCCGAAGCCTGGAGATTTCTCTATTCCTGGCGTAGGTGAAGTACAAATAGGCATTGACCAGTTGCAAGCAAGTGGTGTAATGTTTTGCGTTTGCAATATGGCATTAACTGTATATAGTGCAATAGTAGCAGGGCAAATGAATATGAAACCAGAAGATGTAAAAAAAGAATGGACTGATAATGTGCTCCCGGGCATTCAAATAGTGCCGGCTGGTGTATGGGCTTTGGGCCGTGCACAGGAAAAGCAATGTGCTTATATTTTTGCGGGGTAAATTTTATTAAAGATTTTTCATGCAGGCAATCTTATTGCCTGCATTTTTTTATCTGAATTCATACCCGACTCCCATTAGCTGCGTAAGTAAATCCTGCGGCGCGTCTGTTGCTGTACATCG
>DASRRA010000513.1:0-3079 GCA_035696085.1 Bacteroidia bacterium
GCTGTATGCGGCGCATTTTTAATTACGTTATCTTCCTTATCGGCTTTACCTGAGATGATTTCATCAATTTCTTTACGAATCGAGATCATTGCAGAGCAAAAACGATCCAATTCCTCTTTTGATTCACTCTCTGTTGGTTCAACCATTAATGTATCGTGAACAGGGAACGCAACTGTTGGTGCGTGGTATCCATAGTCCATCAAGCGTTTTGCAATATCTCCAACTTCAATTCCGGCTTCACGTTTAAAGCCCACGCAATCCAAAATCATTTCGTGCGCACAACGACCATTTTTACCGCTGTAAAGTGTTTGATAAGAACCTTTTAGCGATTCTTTCATATAGTTTGCATTTAAAATAGCCATTTTGGTTGCTTCCGTAACTCCTTCGCCACCAAGCATTTTCACATAACCATAAGAAATCAATAAAATCAACGCACTTCCGAAAGGAGCTGCTGATACCGCATGAATTCCTTGGTCTCCTCCTGTCTTCACCAGAGAGTGAGATGGTAAAAACGGCACCAATTGTTTTGCAACACCGATTGGTCCCATTCCAGGTCCGCCTCCACCATGTGGAATCGCAAATGTTTTGTGTAAATTCAAGTGGCACACATCTGCACCAATATTTCCAGGACTGGTCAAACCAACTTGTGCATTCATGTTTGCACCATCCATGTATACTTGTCCGCCATTTTTATGAATGATGTCGGTAATCTCTATGATACTTTCTTCGTAAACACCATGTGTGCTCGGATACGTCACCATTAAGCAAGACAAGTTATCTTTATGTTTAGTCGCTTTTTCACGCATATCATTCACATCGATGTTTCCTTTGTCATCACATTTTACCAATACAATCTGTAAACCACACATAGCAGCACTTGCCGGGTTTGTTCCATGTGCAGATGTTGGAATCAATACGATATTACGGTGTGCATCTCCGCGCGACTGGTGATATGCCTGAATTACTAATAATCCGGCGTACTCTCCTTGCGCTCCTGAGTTGGGCTGGAAACTCATTTTTGCAAAACCTGTGATTTCACTTAAGGATTTATCTAATTCTTCAATGATTTCAATATAGCCTTCTGCTTGTTCACTTGGAACAAATGGATGGATATGTGCAAATTCTGGCCATGTGATTGGCATTAGTTCCGATGCAGCATTTAATTTCATCGTGCAGGAACCCAATGAAATCATGGAATGGGTTAAGGATAAATCCTTGTTTTCCAAACGTTTAATATAACGCATCATTTCTGATTCCGAATGATACATATTAAATACAGGATGTGTTAGAATGGCTGATGTACGTGTTGGAATAATTGCTTTCTGGCTCAACACGGTTGCTTCAGTTATCACAGATGCTGTTTTACCAGCTGCTTTTGCAAGTACCTGGATAATTGCATTGATATCATCTGCATCTGTAGTTTGGTCAACAGAAATGGTTAAGCCTGTATCCGTATAACGGAAATTGATTTGAGCAGCTTCTGCAATTACTTTTATTTGTGCATTAACAGTACCTACTAATTTAATCGTATCGAAATAAGGACCGTCATCTACCTTATACCCTAATTTTTTAATTTCAGTAGCCAGAGTGACTGCTGAATAATGCACCTGGTGTGCAATTCCTTTAATACCTTCTGGTCCGTGATAAACTGCATACATACTTGCCATAATTGCAAGTAATGCTTGCGCTGTACAAATATTAGAAGTTGCTTTATCTCTACGGATATGTTGCTCACGCGTTTGAAGCGCCATACGTAAAGCTGAGTTACCATCAGCATCTACAGAAACACCAATGATACGACCCGGGATAATGCGTTTATATTCTTCACGGCAAGCAAAGAATGCTGCGTGAGGACCGCCATAACCCATTGGTACACCAAAACGTTGTGTATTTCCCACAACTACATCAGCGCCCCACTCACCTGGAGGTGTTAATAAGGCGAGACTCAAAATATCTGCTGCTACTGCAATTGCGATTCCGTTACCTTTTGCTTTCTTTACAAAATCAGCGTACTCATGTACTTTTCCATCAGCAGTTGGATACTGAAGCAACACACCATATACTGAATTGTCTAAAGTTATTCCTTTGAAATCACCAATCACCAATTCAATGCCCATTGGAGCAGAACGGGTTTTTAATAAATCGATGGTTTGTGGATAGCACTCATTGGAAACAAAAAACTTGTTTGCGTTATTTTTAATAGCCTCGCGCGAACGGTTGCTGAATAGCATCGCCATTGCTTCTGCTGCAGCTGTTGCTTCATCTAATAAAGATGCATTGGCAATTTCCATCCCGGTAAGATCCATTACCATGGTTTGGAAATTTAATAATGCCTCTAAACGACCTTGTGCAATCTCAGCCTGGTAAGGCGTATACGCTGTATACCAACCCGGGTTTTCAAGAACATTACGTTGTACTACTGGTGGAATGATGGTATTATAGTAACCAATTCCGATATAGGTTTTAAATACTTTATTTTTTGCAGCCATCTTGCGAAGCTGCTTATGATACTGATATTCTGTAAGTCCTTTTGGTAGATTTAACGGCTTCTTTAATCGGATAGCTGATGGAATTGTTTGTTCGATCAATTCATCAACGGAGTTTGCTCCGATTTTTTTCAACATTGCTTTAATATCGCTTTCACTTGGCCCATTGTGGCGATTTACAAATTTATCAGTGTGAATCATGGAAATTTTGTTTTATTTTTGGAATGCAAATATACTTAGAAATTTACTTGGTTCGGCTTGCTAAATACTAAGAAATTAAGATTTAGTTCATATTTTTAAACTTTAAACCGTTTTCAATGATAAAAATCTTACGAATCTCCCTGGTTTTATCCCTTGCCTTAGCCTTTAATACCGTTTTTGCCCAAACAAAAAAGGATACTGTCCTGCTCTTAAGCGGAGGAATTGTTACTGGTACTATTACAGAAGTGGCTCCGGCCTTTTTAGTTGTAAAAGAGTCGGAAAAATCTTCTCTGACAATTGAAATGGAGCGTGTTTTCTCCTATACCAATGCCTCCGGAGAACACATAGTATACGCCGTCGATTCACTGAATGGAAACGAATTTTCGGTTACC
>DASRRA010000514.1:0-4833 GCA_035696085.1 Bacteroidia bacterium
TCACCAAGTCCTTTGTTTGCAAAATTTAATTTTCCCTATGGAATTGACATCAACAAAAGTGGTGAACTATTCGTTGCCGATTTATTTAATGATTGTATCCGTAAAATTTTACCAAGCGGAGCAGTTAGCACCCTTTCAGGAAAAGGAACCTTACCGGGAGATGTAGACGGGGCAGGCACATTGGCGCAATTTAACTGGCCTACGGATGTACTGGTATACCAGGATAGTATTTTATTTGTTGCGGATTATCTAAATAATAAAGTAAAAAAAGTTTCAGCGAATGGCCGTACGAAAACACTTGCCGGAACGGGTGTAAAAGGCAACGTAGTTGGAGCGCTTACCACTTCTCAGTTTTTTGCACCCTTAAGTTTAGGAGCGTTTGATGATGTCTCTTTTTTAGTTGTAGATAATGGAAATGTGGAAATCAAGGGCTTAAATATAAGAACTGCTGTTACGGGCACTTTTGCAGGCACAGGTAGCATTGGCGCATTTAACGATCGCACCACTTCATCCACCTTTAATTACCCGACAGATGTGGTTGTTCGTACATTTGGCGGACAAAGAGAAATATATGTTGCCGATCAATCCAACAATGTGATACGCTTGATTGATGCACAAAACAATGTGACCACCATCATTGGTGATGGCACTCCCGGCTTCAAGGATGGAGAAGGAACAAATGTTCAATTAAACAAGCCATATGGGTTAGCATTCGATGTGCTGGATCCTTCTGTTTTGTACATAACAGACGAATTCAATAATTGTATACGAAAAGTAGTTATTGACTAAAAAAAGATACATGAAAAACATACTACACCTGTTACTGGTTCTTGTTACACTTCTTCATTTTTCAGCTTGCAGAAAGAAGGTGGAAGGTTGTGATGAATGCCCCATTGTGAAATCCTTATCTCCGGATAAAGGTCTTCCTGGCGATACCATTAATATAGTGGGTAAAAATTTTAGTGATGACTTGTTACAAAACAAGGTGAGGTTTAATGAAATGCTGGTTCCTGAAGCATACATGATTCGCTCCAATATTAACCAGATAACCGTACGCGTTCCGGAAAATTGTGGAACAGGTCCCGTAAGCGTAAGCACGGGTAATAACCTGGACTCAGGCCCTGGAGCAGTATTCACTTATGAATATGGACGCATTACCGGTTTAATACCTGCCCAGGGAAAAAAAGGCGATACTGTTTTTATTAAAGGTGTAAGTTTTTCGACGACCAAAAACATTGTAAAGTTTAATGACGTGCTAGCAAACGTGTTTTATGAAAGCGATACCTTGATCAAAGCCGTTGTACCGTCAAATTGCGGATCAGGTACAGTATCCATTGCATTGCCTAACACATTGATTTTAAAAAGTGCGATGGATTTTACTTACATATACACCTACACTTCTTCCACCTATATTGGGATTCCAAAGACAGAAGGTTTTCAAAATGGCCCTTTCCTCACCGCAACATTTAAAGACTTACATGCATTTGTTTATGATGCCAGAAGCAGAAGCATTTATATAGCCGATGGCAATTGCATCCGCCGATGCAATAACGGACAGGTATCTACCTGGGCCGGAGTTCAAGGCACAGCAGGCTACAAAGACGGATATGGTACAGCAGCATTGCTTGATAATCCCTGGAAATTAGCGGTAAACAGTGTTGGTGATTTGTACATTCCTGATCAGAATAATTTCTGCATCCGGAAAATAACAGCTTCCAATGGATTGGTGACTACCTTTTGTGGTAAAGCGAAACAAGCTGGTGACCTGGATGGAAAAGGAACTGCTGCTCTATTTGGACTTCCTTACGCTATTGATATACTACAGGATAGCATTTATTTTATCAGTGATGTAGGTAACAAGAAATTAAGAAGAGTGGATTCAAAAACAAATGTGAAGACACTGCCTTTATCAACAACTTACAACGCGATGCAGATTTTTGTTTTGGATAAGAATACATTACTCGGTTTGGATGTCACCAATAATCAATTACTAAAAATTGATTTATTAACCAGTGTGATCACCGTATATGCGGGAGCTGGTACTGCTGGTTCTGCAGATGGAGATATGTTAATGGCGACATTTCACACACCAACGAGTATCGCCATGCGTATGGTAAATGGAAAGCGTGAAATTTATATTGCCGATACCGATAATAATTTAATCCGAAGAATCACTTATGATAATAAGGTAAGTACAGTGATGGGTGATGCCGCAGGTTATGCAGATGGTGTTAACAGGACTGCCTTATTTGATCATCCAAATGGCTTGGCCTTCGATGCGACCAATACCAATATATTATATGTATTGGATGCAGGAAACAAGGTGATACGAAAAGTGGTGATTGATTAAAAAATAACATTCAGCTATTTACTAAAAAATTAATTTTGTTTAAATTTTTAAAATCATGATAAAGACGATACGATTTATAGTGCTTGTGCTAATTGTTTGCTTAGTAGTTACGTGTAGAAAAAAGGATAAGGAGGATGATTGCCCACTTTGCCCGTCAGTAGAAAGTCTTTCTCCTGTCAGCGCAAAATGTTATGAAAAATTAACGATTTCAGGTAGAAATTTCAATGTAAAAACAAAAGAAAATATTGTAAAAATTAATGGAGTACAAATAGACGCTGATTCCATTTTAAGTGGAACTGAAACACAGCTTGTTGTAAAAGTCCCTAGGGGTTGCGGTACAGGACCTGTTACTGTAGATGTAGATGTGGAACTAACGCATGTCGGTGATGCTCCTACTTTTAATTATATATATCGTTATGAGTTTGCTGATTTCGGTATTCCTGCTGCCAATCCACCATCTTGCATTGGAGGTATTAAAAGTAATATATCAAATTATATCGACCCTACAGGTATAGTAGTAGATGCATTCAATAACATTTATTTTACGGATCAGTCTCATCATTGCGTTTTTAAATTAGAGGGAGGCACGAGAGATTCCTGTCTCTTCGCTGGTTTTCCGGGAAATGAGGGCGGTACTGATGGGTCTGGTACACAAGCCTCATTTCGTTATCCTGGGCAAATGTACATCAATAGCAGTAATACTATTTACGTATCAGAAAATAGCACGTCCATTCGTGCCATTTCTCCAAGTGGAACAGTTTCAACGTATATTACCGATACAAATTTAAATTACACAACGGGTATTGCTTTTCAACCAGGTACCGAGATCGCTTATGCAAGTGTTTTAGGTGATCACATTATTACCAAAATAGAACGAAAAAATGGCAAGCTGGTGGCTTCTATTTTTGCGGGAGCTAGAGGTCAGGGTGGATATGTGGATGGTATTGGTACGGCAGCACGTTTTTTAAATCCGCAAGCGATAGTAGTTGATAATGCAGGTAATGTTTTCGTTTCTGATGAAAATAATGTTATCCGAAAAATTACTCCTTCTGGTGTTGTATCGACGTTGGCCGGTAGCGGTAGTCCTTTATTTGAGGATGGTCTTGGAAAAAAAGCGTCATTTAATAAACCTATGGGGATGTTTATAGATAGCGATAATAGTATTTATGTTGCAGATCATAACAATAATGCTATTCGTAAAATTACACCAGATGGAAATGTAACTACCTTCTTTACATTTACAGCTAAAATGAATGCTCCTTTTCCACGTGGAATTGCAAAAGATAAAAGCGACAATTTTTTTGTTACGGTTACCTCCAATGTTGGTAATGGAATTAAGAAGCTTGCTAAATATTAAAAGCTAAGAGACTGATATTAAATAAATGATTAAACATGAAACATTTTTACATTACATTAATAATGGGTTTACTTTCTTTCGCCGTCTATCCGCAAACTACCGACACCATTATTCCAACTTCCTCCAACGACAAAGAACCACCCGCAGCATTTAGCCAATTTAGTTTGGGTGCTGGTGTAGGTGGTGGTTCTTCTACCCCTAAAATTACCTTGAACTCTTACCGTTTCTCCGCACTAATTGGTAAAGGGTATTGGGATTTTTATTTATTTAACTCCGTCCCAACGCTTGCCACCATCGAAGCAGACAGTGAACGCTATGTACGAAACGATTTGGTTAAACAGCTAGGTGGTTTACTAAACTTATCGGTATCAAAAGTCGGTTACTTCGCTTATGGCGGTGATCCTTCAGTTAAAGAAATAAAAGGTGCACAAGTTGATTTTCGTGTAGGTGGAAAAGCAATTGATGTGGCCAATAGGCGAAAGGGAACTTCCTTTTTAATTCCCATCGTTCAATCCACGCTTGACCTTCGTTACCTCATTCCTTTAATTGATAACAAAGACAGAAAGAAAAAAGGCGAAACAACCGTGAACCTGAAAGAAAAAATGATCGGGAATTTATCCTTTCGTTTTTTAGGTTCCTTTATGCAAGTGTTGAATGGCGATGTGTATGAAAAGTATTATACCTCCAGGCGTGGTGTGCCGGCAAGCCGTACCATTTTTACAGGAACGGTTGAAATGTTTTTTTACATCACAGATCAGATCTATATTAATGCAGGGTATTCATTTACCAACCAACCTTTGATAGAACCGATACCTTTCTTTTCGGTGAGTTATGGTAGGAAAGGTAATTGAGTTCAACTATTAAACCAAAGCGTGATTCATAAATATGGTGAATCACACTTTACTTCCCCTACTCTCCATCAATATAAGTATCTCCAGCTGCAGCCACTGACATCGAAACAGAAACAACCTTCACCGATGCTCTTAAGATTTTTCCAAACCAAACAACGGACAATTTAGCTTAGCTCTAACTTCCGCGAAAGACAATGACGCCGTTGTTTCAATAGTGAATTTACTTGGCGAGGAAATATACAAATCAACACACACATTTAAAAAAGGTGAAAATC
>DASRRA010000515.1:0-4708 GCA_035696085.1 Bacteroidia bacterium
TTTATTATTTTGTGAAATGTATTCGTATTGATCGTTTGATAATGGTTCATCACTGAATGCGGAATGAGTCGTGTAGTAACCCTCGTCAACAGTTGTGTCGTTTGATATTGTTCTGTTTTTATGAATGGCATATGCCTTTAAACCAAGCAATACAATGCTGCTTATAAATCCTAATTTCAAAACAAGGCGTATACTTTGGAACGATTTATTACGAAATATGTATTTGAATGCGGTCACTTGTTTTCTTTTTCTGAGGATGGAATAAAGGCCCGGGTTGTTGTAAACACACAGATATGTAACGATCAGAAAAGCGAGCAAGCTAAAATTTCGTTCAGCCGTTTCATAAAATGTATAAGTAATCCAGGAGAAAATGAAGGATGCAAGAATACTAATGGCTCCCAATAGAGTAGTTATTCTAAAAAAGAGAAATACGGCAGCAAGCAATTCAATGCTACCGATAAATAAATCAGATGCAGTTGGTATTTCCTGAAATGGAAAAAGATTCGCCCATCCGTAAATGCTAATTCCAAAGGCCAGGGAGTAGCGAATGGTAATGCAAAACAAGTAATTCAATACTTCATAGTTGTATACATCTCTTTCCAGGTAATCCCAAATACCACTTCCCAATATGCCTAAAATAAAAGCCCATATCCAGTATGCATAACCTGTGGAAGAGGTTGGAGCAAAATCGTGTATAAGTAGAAACAGCTCCTGCACGCTCATTTGGGACCAATGCACAGCGAGCATGGATTGATAAAAAGTCCAATTGAATGGAATTAACATCAGCACAAAGAAAATAATGAAAAAGCGAAAAGTCATTCGTTCGTTATACTTCCATGCGCCAGTGGGATAGGAGATATGTTTTAATAATGACATGCGATTTAGGTGGTTTTTAAAATAAGATTACTCAATATATCATAGGTTAATTTGTCTGCATCAAAATAAACACAGGCCGCGTTGCTCGATTTACAGTTAATACTGTATAAAATGCTTTTAAAGGTTAGCGCGAGAAATGTTCTCAGGTCATGAAAATCTTTCTCTATATTACTGGAATCAAAATATTCAAATTGTGTTTCTACACTTTCCGTTAAGATCTCTTTTGCATCGCTATTCAAGAATGTAATTTTCCAATGCACAGCTATTAGCTTTTCAATACAAGGTTCAATAAAACGATAGCGCGTTACTAAATGAGTGGCTGCGGTTTCCCGGGCGTTAAAGCCCCGAACGCATAATTTGACATGTCGAACTTGTGTATGATGGAATTGCATAAAAATTAATAATGAAAATGGAATTGTTAAATAGATACAAATGCTGTGAATAGAAACAGAGTATTATTCACATACAACAGCTGATACAACCGGTAATAAAGTTGCCGGTTGTAGTGCTGCATTTATTGCTTATGGATGTACGGTTAAGCAAGGTTAGTTAAGAATGGCTTGGGATGTTGCTTTTAAAATACTTATTTTATGGAAGGCTTGTTCCAGGTCAGCTTTGATATCCTCGATATGTTCAATACCAACCGATATTCTTAATAAACCAGGCTCTACACCGGCAGATTTTTGTTCGCTTTCCGTCAATTGCTCATGCGTAGTAGAAGCAGGGTGAATGATCAAAGTTTTCGCATCGCCAACATTAGCAAGGTGACTGATCAGTTGCACACTGTCCACAAATACATCAGCCGCTTCTTTGCCATCTTTTAGTTTAAAAGACAATACAGAACCAAAGCCATTCGTCAGGTATTTTTTGGCAAGCTCATGATAGTTCGATGATTTTAAACCGGGATAATTTACCAATTCTACTTCTGGTTTTTTTTCCAACCACTCCGCTAATGCAAGGGCGTTGTCGGCATGCCGCTGAACACGTAAAGAAAGTGTTTCCAAACCTTGCAAAAATAGAAAGGCGTTTTGTGGTGCGAGTGATGGTCCAAAGCTTCTCAATCCTTCCACGCGTGCACGAATGATAAATGCAATGTTAGGAAGCCCAAGTTTATTGTTAACTCCAAATGCATCTGCGAAGATTAATCCATGGTAACTTTCAGAAGGATCTGTGAATAATGGAAATTTTCCGTTGCCCCAATTGTATGTGCCTGCATCCACAATCACACCGCCGATGGTGGTACCATGACCGCCTATCCATTTGGTGGCTGATTGAACAACGATGTTGGCTCCATATTTAATGGGTTGAAACAAATAACCGGCTGCACCAAAGGTATTGTCTACCACTAATGGAATGTCATGTTTTTTAGCAAGTGCTGCAATTTTTTCGAAATCCGGGATATTGAATTTTGGATTACCGATGGTCTCCAGGTAAATGGCTTTTGTTTTTGAATCAATTAATTTTTCAAACGATTCTACTTCATCACCTTTGGCAAAGCGCGCTTCAATTCCTAAACGTTTAAAGCCAACTTTAAATTGATTATAAGTGCCACCGTACAAAAAAGAAGTGCTTACAAAGTTATCGCCGGTTTGAAGTATAGTTTGCAAAGCAATGAATTGAGCAGCTTGTCCGGAGGCAACTGCCAGTGCTGCAACACCACCTTCCAGTGCCGCAATTCTGTTTTCAAAAACTTCATTTGTAGGATTTTGTATGCGTGTATAAATATTTCCAAATTCTTTCAATCCAAATAAATTGGCTGCATGTTTACTACTTTTGAAAGCATAGGATGTGGTTTGGTAAATAGGTACAGCGCGTGATCCCGTGGTTGGATCAATGCTTTGACCGGCATGTATTTGCAGCGTATCAAAGTGTAATGCTTTGTTATCTGATTGGCTCATGTTGAAATGAATTTAAATTTTATAATTTATTTGTTTGTGCTGGCCCCTGTACTTGTGCCAGATCCGGTATTGGTGTTTGAACCTGTTGGGTTCGTTGTATTTGTTGTACTAGTAGTGCTGCTTGTTGTATTAGCTGTTGCAGCTTTACGTCTGTTTTCCACATCTATCCAATCAATAAACGGATACAGTTTGTATTTCTCCGCACGTTGATCAAAAAGAGCTTTCAATTCTTTCAGCTTGTCCGGATATTTGTTCGCCAAATCTGTGGTCTCATTAAAATCTTCATTCAGATTGTACAATTCCCATTTATCATTTTCATAACGGTTCGGATTGTTGGCGGCTTTCTTTTGCTCTTCTGTAAGCAATGTCCAGTCGATGCGATCAGGGCGATGCGCTGTTCCGGCTTTCCATCCATCTTTGTATACAGAACGGGCTCCAAAAATGTAATAGTGTTGCTCCGTATGTTGTGATGGTGCTTTTGCATCATTGAATGAATAAAACAAAGATGTGCCCTGAATAGGTTCTTGCTTAATCTGGCGGATGTAGTCTGGTTGTTTCAACCCTATCAATTCCAATGTAGTCGGCAAAATATCGATCACGTGCCCATATTGATTACGCACCCCACCTTTTTCTTTTATACCTTTTGGATAGAAAACGATTAATGGATTGTGTGTACCACCTTCACTTTGCGCATCCTGTTTCCATAATTTAAATGGTGTATTAGTAGCTTGTGCCCATGCCAGTGGATAATTTTGAGAAGTGATGGTATTGGGTGTTCCAATTTTATCAATGTTTTTGTAATTGTATTCCAATAATTCTCCATCGTCTTTAAATGCGTTTGCATTTTTATCAATAATTCCACTGAAGGAGCCTTCTTTACTTCCGCCATTATCTCCAATCATCACAAACACTGCAGTATTCTCCAATTGTCCGGATTGTTTTAAATAATTGATAAGTCTGCCGATTTCCCAATCCGTATATTCCAGGTATCCGGCGTACACTTCAAAGAAACGTGCATACAATTTCTTTTGCTCCGGTTTTAAATCTTTCCAGGCTGCTAAGCGGGAATCACGAGGTGGTAATTTTGCATCAGCAGGAATGACACCTAATTTTTTTTGATTCGCAAAAACTTTTTCCCGGTATACATCCCAACCTTCATCAAATGCACCTTTGTATTTATCGCTCCATACCGAAGCTACTTGATGAGGGGCATGCACGGCACCAGGCGCATAGTAAAGGAAGAAAGGTTTATCGGGAGCTGCTTTTTTGAAGCGTGTTAAATACGCAATGGCTTTATCCGTAATTTGAGCACTTAAGTGACGACCATCTGGCGTTACGTGTGCATTGTCTTCTACCAGGTCTGGTTTATATTGATCTGTTGCAGAACCAAGAAATCCAAAAAAATGATCAAACCCTTTTCCGGAAGGCCAGCGATCAAATGGACCGGCATCCGTTACATCTGCATCAGGTGTTACACCATACTTTCCAACGGCAAATGTTCCATATCCATTGTCGCGTAAAATTTCTGAAATAAATCCATCTTCTGAAGGGATGCGGGCATCCCAGCTTGGAAATCCAGCGGCCATAGAAACATGCCCAAATCCTGACATGTGAACAGAGGCACTGTTTCTACCTGTTAAGAGGGCAGAACGGGTAGGGGCGCAAATGGCGCAGGTATGGAAATTTGCATAGCGTAAACCCTGGTTGGCCAAACTGTCGATTGTTGGTGTATGAATGAGTCCTCCAAACGAACTACTGGAGCCAAAACCCGCGTCATCTATAATGATCCAAAGTATATTGGGTGCGGTTGTAGGCGCTTTTGGATTTTGCGGCCACACTTCCTTGGAATCAGTTAATGTCTTTCCAACTGTTCCCGGAAATGGTTCCGGTTTTTGTTGGGCATGTGTGGCGGTTGCTGCTGTAAGCAAAACACT
>DASRRA010000516.1:0-1523 GCA_035696085.1 Bacteroidia bacterium
TTTTGCGGTGACTGACATTGAATACAATGTTCCGGGACTAAGACTTGTTACATCAAAATAAGTATTGGTAACTAATGAACCATTCAATTTCACCCCGTTCTTATATACATCGTATCCGGCTACACCTATATTATCAGTTGAAGCATCCCATTTTAATCTGAATGAAGTTTGTGTAATGATCGTTGCATTTAAATTAACCGGTATTGATGGCGGGAATATATCACCCAAATCAGAAGTTACATTTAATGTAGCGCTATTCGTTGAATTACCAACCGCGTCCTTCGCTTTCACAAAATATGCATAAGTAGTATTGGCTGTTAAGCCGGTAACATTATAAGAAGTGCCTGTAATATTTGAAGGATTTATTTTAATCCCGTCCTGGTATACGTCATAACCCGTCACTCCAACATTGTCGGTTGATGCGGTCCATGAAAGTGTAAAAGAATTAGAAGTAATATTTGAAGAAGCAAGATTTGCAGGAGCTGTGGGAGCTTGTGTATCGGGCAACTGGGTGAGTAAGCTCGTCCCCGGTATCACTTCACTGGGTGCACTTGTTGATTGTCCTGGTTTGGCCCAACCAACGGAAAGGTTGTCATTGCCATTACTTTCTTTCATTAACGCTTCTACATAATATAGTTGACCGGCTGTTAAACTGATCACAGCAGATTTTTGCGAACTGTATTTATTCCATTCCCTGCTTTTTGTGGAATTTGTGTTAAAGGCAATTTTTATTTTATTGGCGGGACTGCTGGTTGTACTTAACCATAACTCACCACTGGCATCGCTTGCTATCCAAAAAATATAATTACCACTTGCGGGCGGACAGAGATAACCATTCATTCGAACGCCGATATTATTACCAAGATTACTTGGCATTTCGAATAAAGTTCTTGTGCCGGTTGCTGAAGGATTGTTTGGATAATTGGGACTCGACGTAAGATTGGAGACTGCTGATCCGCTGATATTATTCCATTGCTGGTAGTTAATAGCTCCGGCCCCGGGGCAATTCTGAGCATTTGACGTGCTAAAAAATAATAAAATAAAAAGACTAAGTGGTAGGCTTGCTTTCATAATAAAAGATTTTAAAGGTGGAACGTTGAAGCCAAAGTTATAACTATTCTTTATTTGGAAAACATTAATTGACTTTAATTAATAATATTAAGAGATGTACTTATGAGTTTATATGCTGAAAACAAAAAACCCTTTCCGTTGGAAAGGGTCTTGTACATGCATAGAGGTGTCTTTATTTTGTTTTAACGATTTTTCTTGTGAAGACCTGTCCATCCAATACCATTTTGATAAAATAGATACCGGGCTGACGATTATCAAGCTCTGACAAACTAATGGTGTTATTCCCGGCATATAGAAGAATTCTTTTCTCAGTTATTAATTTACTGTTCATATCAATCACGCTATATTTAGCTTCGCCCGTTTTTGCTGCGACTATCGACGCCCATACCTGGCCTGGTGATGGATTAGGATAGATCAATAATCCTGTTTTAGTATCCTTACTCAATCTTACG
>DASRRA010000517.1:0-2031 GCA_035696085.1 Bacteroidia bacterium
CTGATCATACCCAAATGCTCGTCCTTGTATATCTATCGGATCGCCACCGTTCACAGGGCTAATGGCTGTCACCATCTTACTGATGTTTCCATTAAATAAACTTGCCGTTGCATTTCCAAGTGGCGTACTGTTTACGGTTGCTAAGAATTGCGCGCTGCTGCCAATTGCTGTATAATCACTGCTATAATACGTTAACCCATATCCAAACGCATCCCTTGCCACACTTGGATGTGCGCCACCAATGTTTCCATCTTTACCCATATCCCGGTTAGATTGAAGAGTGGTGGAGTTGACACCTTTGATCCAACCTTGTAAGGTATACGCATAGTCCATACCTTGTACTTTGAGATCACCGATCTCAGTTCTCGCAAGCGGACCATGCTCATAGTATTTGTAGTTAGCATCATTATCCCATAGCACCCCATCTTTACTGGTTTGTACATTTGTCATGCGGTTATCCGAATCATAAGAATACTTGTGATAGAACGCATCCGGCTGATCTTTTTGATACGCGACCTCATTTACTTTTCCAGAGATCAGGTCATATTTGTATTCGACCTTTTTATACTGCGCATCTTTCAGTGCCAGCTCCGGGTTATCCTGTATCAATGTCTCCACATTGCCATGGATATCATAGCTATAATGTGTTGCATGATCATAATTCATTTTGTCACTGTTATAAACCTCTTGATAGCTAGAAGTAGCAACCCTGTTTCTCAGATTTTGTTGACCACTTGTAAACAATGTATCAATTGTGTTACTAATACTTGCATCGTAATAGGTATTGGTTACCTGGAAACGTGCGTTGCTCCAATTGCTTGGGAATCTGTTCACTTCATTCACAAAATAAAAAAACGAAAAGTTTCTCTTCTTTTCGTTTTCAGCATCAAAATTTAATGAAGTAATATTTTTATCTTAAAATAAATATGATAATTGGCTAAGCATAACTTTACATTGGCTTCGTATCTTCAGGCCAAAAACTCGTGACCTTCAACAGACCTTCTGGAATAAAAATCAGAAAGGTCGTCTGTTGAAGGTCACTCCTTTAATTAATAGTACCAATTACCCTCAATCTTATTTTTGCCCAAATTATTCTCTTCATTAACATTGAAATCATAAAAAATTATATCCCCATCGTCTCTAAAAAAAAGTCTACTATTTAAACAATTCCAATTAATTCGCTCAATATGGAGTTCATAAAATAACTGGTATTTTTTTATAAATTCATCGCTTTCAAAAAGAAATTTTTCCTTATTTAATTTTGAGATACTGGTTAAATTCTCAAAAGTACTATCCTTATCATTAATTGATTTAATCAAGTAACTATCTTTCGTATCTTCCTTCAGGATATATGTTTTATAACGGCAACTATCAAAATAATAACGCATAATTAGGGCCCCTTTACTTCTCGGTTCGATATCCCACTTGTTAAAAGTGTCAATATTTATATTTTTAACTTTTTGAAATATTTCGAGTGCTTTTTCTTTATTCGTTTTGGACTCGTTCTTTTTCGAAGATAAACATCCAAACATGAATAATGATAACAAAGATAGAAGACTTAATTTGTTCATTTTATTTTCCTTTTTTATACTGAATTATTTTCCATTTTTCTAGCCCATACTTTATTGATTTCTGATCGTCTGGTGAATCGAAATCTTTTTTATACCAACTTTTATTATCATTCCCCGGATCATTCATATAATTATTGGCATGCGCTCCTGCTCTAGCTAACCATTCAGGTAGGCCCAAAGCCCCAGCTGCAGCTCCCCACATGAAGTTTCCCATATTGTAATTATTTTGTCCAATTATTTTATCACCACTAACGGTTAAGTAAAGATATTGTCCGGGTAAACCTCCCATTCCAGGTTGTTGGTAGACAATTTCTGAAGAAATTAGAAAATCTGTTTTGCCATCATTCATTGTAGCATTGCTATGATCATATAAATAGTTAGATCCATCAACCATTCCATGATTCTTCTCGTCATATGCGCCTGAACGTTCTAAATCTTTATCTATCAAATCGTCAGTTAC
>DASRRA010000518.1:0-16806 GCA_035696085.1 Bacteroidia bacterium
TTTATGTTGCAATTAACGTATATCCGCGAAAAGAAAGACGAAGCCATTGCTCGTTTAGCTATCAAAAATTTTGATGCAAAACCAATCCTTGATCAGGTTTTGGAATTGGATAATGACAGAAGAAAAACACAAAATGAACTGGACGCTTTGCTGAATGAAGCAAATTTGCTTGCAAAGCAAGTGGGTGATCTCTATAAGCAAGGTAAAAAAGCAGAAGGCGACGATCTTAAAAATAAAAGTGTTGCCCTTAAAGAAAGTTCTTCCAAGCTCGCTGAAAAATTAAAAAGTATTGAAGAGGAACAACAAAAATTATTGGTGCAAGTTCCCAATACACCTAGTATAAAGGTTCCGAAAGGAAAAACACCGGAAGACAATGAAAATGTATTTCAGGAAGGAGAGATTCCTAAATTGTATAGTGGAGCAAAACCACACTGGGAGCTTACTACGCAATACGACCTGATTGATTTTGAATTAGGGGTAAAACTAACCGGTGCTGGATTCCCTGTATACAAAGGAAAAGCAGCGCGTTTACAACGTGCTCTCATCAACTTCTTTTTGGATAGAGCAACAGCAGCGGGTTACCTGGAAGTACAACCACCGATTATGGTGAACGAAACTTCTGCTTACGGAACCGGTCAGCTACCAGATAAAGAAGGACAAATGTATCATGTAACAGGTGATAGTTTGTATTTGATCCCAACGGCCGAAGTGCCTATTACCAATATTTACAGAGATGTAATTGTAAAACCGGAGCAGTTACCGATTAAATGCTGTGGTTATACACCTTGCTTTAGAAGAGAAGCAGGAAGTTATGGTAAAGATGTAAGAGGTTTAAATCGTTTACATCAGTTTGATAAAGTAGAAATTGTGCAAATTGCACATCCTGATAAGTCGTATGATACGCTGGAAGAAATGCGTAACTATGTAGGCGGCTTGTTGAAAGAACTGGAATTGCCTTACCGCACGTTAAAATTATGCGGAGGTGATATGAGTTTTGGATCTGCATTAACCTACGATTTTGAAACCTACTCTGCTGCACAACAAAAATGGTTGGAAGTAAGTTCTGTTTCTAATTTCGAAACATTCCAGGCAAATCGTTTGAAATTAAGATTTAAAGGAAGTGATGGAAAGACACAATTGGCGCATACCTTAAATGGTAGTGCATTGGCGCTTCCACGTATTGTCGCTTCTTTACTGGAGAACAATCAAACAGCTGAAGGAATTAAAATTCCAAAGGTGTTGGTACCATATACTGGTTTTGATATAATTAAATAAATTTAATTTTTTAGCGTTTAGATAACCCGACAGGTTTTCAAACCTGTTGGGTTTTTATAACGCAAAAATTTCAAATAATATGTCCCTGCAACCCGGCAAATACAAACACTACAAAGGTCAATTCTACGAAGTAATCGGTGTTGCTCGTCACAGCGAAACGTTTGAAGAGCTTGTTGTTTACAAAGCACTGTATCAATCCGAAGGAGAAAACTTATGGCTGCGTCCTCTAAAAATGTTTACCGAAGAAATAGAAGTGCAAGGAAAAAAAGTAAAACGATTTCAATTGGTATAACAATTCAATCACGTATTAATCTGGTAATTGAACTGCACAAACTGTCTTCTCTAGCCCTGATTGCAGCGAAAAGCTTTTCATCGCTTCTGAAAATAAAAATCAACGTGCATCAGTTAACAAGCGAAGAAAACTTGTAGCGAAAAGCAGGACTACAGGAAATAAACAGCGATACAGTTTCGCTCCTAAAAATTAAAAAACGTTACCAAAATTTAATCATTCAATTTCTCAATTCAAAAACGGATTATTCATTCTTTCAAACCCAATTTTTGTAGCTGGTCCGTGCCCACTATATACTTTAAAATCATCTCCTAACGGTAATAATTTTTTGCGGATGCTGTCAATTAACACATTGTGATTGCCACCCGGTAAGTCGCTTCTGCCAACACTTCCATAAAATAACACATCACCAGAAATCATAAATTTTTCAGCAGTATTATAAAAGGTAAGACTCCCTGGAGAATGGCCCGGTGTAAACAAAATTTGAAGACTGGAATTGCCAAATTTGATGACATCGCCTTCATCAATGAATACATCAATAGCTGGTGAAGGGTCTGCATTTAGGCCATACATGGCTGCACTGCGCTCGAATGCATCCAATACCGGGATTTCCTTTTGGCTGGCATGTATCTGAAGGCTATATTTTTTTGCTACAAACCCATTCCCGAATACATGATCCAGGTGGCAATGCGTATTCAGTAATTTAACTGGTTTTAGACCGTTTTTTGTAATGAAATCAGCTAACTCAGCGCGTTCCCGGTCGTCATAGCACCCGGGGTCAATAATCACACATTCTTTGGTTTCATCATATAAAACATAAGTATTTTCAGCAATGGGACTAAAAGTGAAAAAATGTATGGAAATCATAGAAAAAAAGGTTTAAATAGGCTGCAATTTAACAAAAAATGAGCTTGTTTGTCCTTAGTTATTTTAGTACTTTAGTCCTCTAAACTTTTTTTTGTGAATCGCTTATTCTTCCTCGCACATAAAAAATTTGTAAAGCGCATAACTGCCTTGGTACTTTTTGTATTACCAATGCTTATTCATGCGCAATTTTATACCGGATCTCAAACCGATTTTGGTAAAAACAGAATAAAATACGAGAACTTTTTCTGGACGTATTATTCTTACCCGGAATATGATGTCTATTTTTATGAGGAAGGCCGTGAGCTCGCGAACTACGTTTCCAAAGCTGCAAAAGCACAATTTGAATCCATCGAAAAATTATTGGATTATTCGTATGATGGACGTATTCAATTTATCTGTTACAACAAACAGTCGGATTTTAAACAAAGCAATATTGGTTTATCTACAGAAGATCAATACAACACAGGAGGCGTAACACGTATCGTTGGATCCAAAGTCATTCTGTATTATGAAGGGGATCATGCCAAGCTGGATGCACAGATCCGCGCCGGTGCTGCTGAAGTATTGGTTAATCAATTGATGTACGGCGGCTCAGCCAGAGAGATGTTAAAAAATAGTACACTTCTTAATTTACCACCGTGGTTTACAAAAGGCTTGATTGATTACACCGTTTACGACTGGAACTCAGATATTGACAACCGTATGAAAGATGGTGTACTAAATGGTAGATACAAAAATATCAACCGACTGGAAGGTGAAGATGCCGTAATAGCCGGACATGCTTTGTGGAAACACATTGCCGATAATTACGGTGAATCCGTGATATCGAATATTTTATACATGGCTAAAGTGAGCCGCAATATTGATAATGCAACACTTTTTGTAATGGGTATTTCCATGAAAAATCTTTGGAAAGAATGCTATGAATCCTTTCAGCGTAAATACGATGATAAAGACACCACGAAAATACTTCCACGGGAAAAACTCATCCTGATTAAACCCAAAGCAAGTCGCCTATATTCGCAGTTAAAAGTGAGCCCTGATGGTAATCATATTTTATATACCACCAATGAAATGGGGCAAATAAAGATATGGTTGTATGATGTGCAACGTGATAAAACAAAACGCATTTTTAAAGCAGATCATAAAATTGAACGTATAACTGATCGTTCGTATCCTATACTCGCCTGGCATCCCAATGGAAATTTGTTTTCTTACCTCATCGAACGCAAAGGCTATCTGGTGCTAAATACCTATGAAGTTCAAACCAAAACTAAAACAAAACGCAACATCATAGGCTTTGAAAAAATATTGGACTACTCCTATGATTCCAATGGTAAACACATCATTATGTCGGCTGTTCAACGAGGACAAACGGATTTGTTCATTTTTACAATGGCTTCCAACGCCTATGAGCAAATCACAAAGGATATTTACGATGACCTCACACCGCGTTTCGTACATGATGATAAACAAATTGTATTCGCATCCAACCGTCCAACAGACTCGTTGTCGTTTAATCCGAAAATGAAACCCCTGGATGCACAAAAAAACAAAGATTTATTTGCTTTTGATAATGTGGCTAAATCCCCAGCATTGATACGGATTACAGCGACTCCAAATTTAGATGAATCCTATCCTGCTGATTATGATGCCACGCACATCTCTTATTTGAGTGATGTAAATGGTATTCGTAACCGATACATTGCCCGCTTTGATAGTGTTATCGCATTTGTTGACACCACAACACATTTTCGTACTGCCGTTACTTCCAGCCCGGTTACAAATTATAAAATGAACATCCTGGAACAAGATGTAAATATAAAAGCCAATAAATACACGGAGATTATCTTTGATAAAGGCAGATACCGGATGTTCGTTTCCCCCATTCAGAAACCAGAAACCATTGGTAACCTGGAATTAAAAAATACATCCTACCGCGATTATAAAAATCGCATCGATAATAAAGCACAAGCGGAGACGGATCAAAAAAATAAAACCATTACACAAACACCAGAAATCGAAAATGTAAAAGTGGTGATCAACGTAAGTGATACTGCAAAAGATACGGTAAGCAAGGATTCTACCGATGTGAACATCAATGATTACACCTTCAAAAATGAAGTAAAAAAGGAAGTTTTCAAAGACAATAAAACAGAGGCGCAAAAAGATAGTACCGACAATTCCGAATTTCAACTGGGAAGACAACGAAATTATAATTTGAATTACTCCGTTGATTATGTGGTAACACAGCTGGATAATAATTTCATCAACGCCGGTTATCAGAAATTTACCGGAGGCGGAAGTCCTATCTATTTGAATGCCGGAATGAATGCCTTGTTTAAAATAGGGCTGAGTGATTTGTTTGAAGACTATCGCATCGTTGGAGCAATGCGTTTTTCAGGTGATTTGAAAAGCAATGAGTTTTTCCTGAGCTATGAAAACCGCATGAATAATGTTGATCGTCAGATTATACTTCATCGTCAGGCCTTCGTAGGTGTTTCCAATGATAATTCCTCTCTTATAAAGATTCATACCTATGAAGCAAAACATGTTTGGAAAATTCCTTTCAGTGAAGTACTAGGATTGCGTGCAACAATAGGATACAGAAATGACCGCACCATTTATCTGTCTACAGATGATGTGAATTTGCGTAAACCAAATACCTATGAAAACTGGGGGAACTTGAAACTGGAATACGTGTTTGATAATACCATTAACCGAGGACTAAATTTATACAATGGTACACGTGCTAAATTATTTGGTGAATATTACAGACAGATTGATAAAAAAGAAACAGATTTTTTTGTGATTGGATTTGATGCCCGCCATTACAAAAAAATACATCGTGATTTTATATGGGCCAACCGCCTTGCTGGAAGTACTTCCTTCGGAAGAAAAAAATTGATTTACTATATGGGTGGTGTCGACAACTGGTTCTCTCCGCGTTTTGATAACACCACCAATGTTGCTACCGATCAAAATTATGCTTACCAGACATTGGCTACCAGTATGAGAGGATTTTACCAAAACGTACGGAACGGAAATAGCTTTGTTGTATTTAACAGCGAACTACGCTTCCCGATCTTTAAATATTTGTATCAACGACCTATACGATCTGATTTCATTCAGAATTTCCAAATCGTTGGTTTTTGTGATGTAGGTACAGCATGGACCGGCTCTTCGCCTTATGCTAGCGACAACTCCTTAAATTATAGAATTATCGGTAATGACCAAACACCTTATCTTGTTACATTGAATACACAACACAATCCAATTGTAATGGGTTATGGTATGGGTGTGAGAAGCCGTCTTTTTGGGTACTTTATCCGGTTGGACAGAGCCTGGGGATTACTGGATGGTATTGTGTTGAAGCCACTATGGCAATTGTCACTCAGCCTTGATTTTTAAAATACAATACATTAATTTCTTGAAAAAAAGATCCTCCATGACAACAATAATTATTTTGCTCTGTATAGGGCTTGTGGCTGGTATATTAAGCGGTTTTGTTGGAGTAGGTGGTGGGATTATAATCGTACCTGCATTGGTTTATTTTATGTCCATGAGTCAGCTTCAGGCGCAGGGAACCTCCCTTGCTGTGCTGCTATTGCCTGTTGGTGTACTGGCTGTATACAATTATCATAAACAAGGTTTGGTGGATGTGCAGGCAACCATCATCATTGCACTTACCTTTTTAGTAGGTGGTTTCATCGGTTCTAAAATAAGTATTTCACTGGGTGAAGACAGCGTAAAAAAAATATTTGGTACCATCCTGTTGATCGTAGCGTTAAAAATGATTTTATTCAAATAAAGTATGCCCTCACATCTCAAATCGAAAATACAGCAAGCAGCCACGAGTAGTTTAAATGAAATTATTGATATACGAAGACACCTGCATGCCAATCCGGAACTGTCGTTTGAAGAATACAAAACATCGGAATTTATCGCGTCTTTATTGAAAAAATATAATATTCCATTTACAACCGGCATTGTGAAAACCGGAATTGTTGGAATCATTGAAGGGAAAAATCCTTCTAAAAAAGTGATCGCATTGCGCGCCGATATGGATGCTCTTCCAATAACTGAAGCCAATAACTGCGAATACAAATCAAAAAACATCGGTGTGATGCATGCGTGTGGACATGATGTACACAGCGCTTCATTACTGGGTGCCGCAAAAATTTTAAATGAACTGAAAAATGAATTTGAAGGAACGATCAAATTGTTTTTTCAACCCGGTGAAGAGAAATTACCCGGTGGTGCATCGCTGATGATACAGGAAGGTGTGCTGGAGAACCCACATACACAAACCATTTTCGGGCAGCATGTATTTCCAACCATGGAAGCAGGTAAGGTAGGTTTCCGCAACGGCATGTACATGGCCAGTACGGATGAAATTTATATCAAAGTAATTGGTAAAGGTGGGCATGCGGCAATGCCAAAGGATTACAACAGCCCCTTACTAATTGCATCCCGCATTATGCTGGAGCTGAATAAAGAATTCATGCAACAAGAGCAACCGGCGCCAACGGTTTTGGCCTTCGGAAAAATTGTTGGAAACGGCGCTACCAACGTGATACCGGATGAGGTGAACATTGAAGGAACCTTCCGCACACTCAATGAAGAATGGAGACGCGAAGCCAAAGTAAAAATGAAAGCCCTGGCAGAAAAAATTGCGAAGGAAATGGGAGGCGTTTGTGAATATGTGATTGAGAACGGCTATCCATTTTTAGTAAATGATGTACCAACGACAACCCGTGCACGTGCAGCTGCTGAAGACTATTTGGGAAAAGAAAATGTAGAAGAGTTACCGTTACGAATGACAGCGGAAGATTTTGCATTTTTCTCACAAAAAGTACCGGCTTGTTTTTACCGATTAGGAACAGCCAATAAAGCCAGAGGCATTACAAGTGGTGTGCATACGGCGACATTTGACATTGATGAAAAAGCGTTGGAGATAGGAGCAGGGTTGATGGCGTGGTTGGCAGTGAATGAACTTGAAGGAAAATAATTTAGATTTGTTATGAACTCCAAAAATTTTGCCACAACCTGGATCGCTTCCTGGAATTCTCATAACCTGGAAGATATCTTAAGTCATTATTCCGATGACATCGAAATCACTACGCCCATGATCAAATTAGCGGGTGGTATCGAAAGCGGCTCTTTAAAAGGAAAAGAACAAGTAGCTGAATATTGGAAAAAAGCGTTGCAAAAAATCCCCGATTTACATTTTGAACTGTACGATGTGTTAGAAGGCGTAAATTCCATAGCTTTGTATTATAAATCGGTGATGAATAAAAAGGCTGTTGAAGTTATGTTTTTCGATGAACATGGAAAGGTCAACAGGATGTATGCACTGTATACATAAAGATAAGATCAGGTTTCTATTTATTTTGCATTAACAAGAGTAAACTTTTTGCTGTTTTAATTGGAGGATTAAATTATGGAACAACGGGATTATTTAAAAAAACAATTAGATGAGTTCGGGCAAGTTCTTTTCGCATTAATTACAAATCTCCTTCAGCATAAGAATGCGGGCACTTTTAATGAAGCTCTTCACACCACCAACCAACAATTAAAAGAAGTACTCGATTATGATCTGGATGAACTTATCTCCATCCCGGATGAAGCATTTATACCCACTTTGAAAGCAAAAAAAATTAAGAACGATGGTTTGGATAAACTATCCGATCTGTTGTTATTGTTTGCCGACCAGGAAGGCCCTACGGAGAAAGGAAAGAAGTATTATAAAAAAAGTTTATTACTTTTGGATAAACTGGAATCCGTAGAAGCGATCTATTCCATGGATAGACACCGCAAAATAGAGCGGGTGAAAAAGATAATGAAATGATTTTAAAACGAACCTTCTTTTTTTGCTTCCTTCTTTTTAGTGTTCAATTTAGCAAAGCACAAGATTCACTTACCAAATCTCCTAAACCTGTAACCAACAATATTTTTAAAACAAATGTTGTGGGTTATTTCAGAAACATATACATGTTTTCCTATGAGCGTGTATTCACCAACGCTTCTTCGGGGCAGATCATGTATGGCACAGGTGCATATGAATTCACAGGTAGTAAAGCGAAAGATCATTCGGACGCCGTGTTAGGTGGCCAGGTTAACTATGAATTGAAAGAAGAAGTGAAATTAAAAGCCTATTTGTCTGGTGAGGTTCGATATTACATTTCATTTAAGCATACGCAAATTCCAAGAGGCTTTCATATAGGGCCCTCAATTACATTCGAATCCGGTTCACAAAAATTTACGCCCGTGGATGAAGCGCCAGACCAAACAACAACTACTACTACCTACACCAATGTCTCAACACTATTCAACATCGGCCCTCAATTTTTAATTAAAAATATCATCGCCATCGACCCCTGTTTTGGAATTGGATATGGAAGAACCAAAGGGAATGAAACAAGCTCTTATACCCACTTTGGAAAAGTATACACCAAAAACTCTGAGTTCAAGTACGGAGGGCTTCGTGTTTCGTTTATGATATTGGTTGGGATAGCCTTCGGAAAATAAAATCAACAAACTGGCTTAGGTTATTAAATTCTATTAATTTAGTAGAATATCTTTAACACAGCCTATGAAACGCCAGCTACCCTTTTTAATATGTTTATTTGTTTTTAGTTTTTTCCTTGCTTGTAAACACACAATAGAAGAAAAAACACAAAACACAACTTCCTCTTACTTCGATAACCCAGAATCGGGCGTTCAATCGGGAGGAATCAAAGTGATTCCAATTAAAACACCGAAAGGAACATTTAATGTATGGACCAAACGCGTCGGAAATAATCCTACCAAAAAAATATTGCTTTTGAATGGTGGCCCAGGTTGTACACATGAGTATTTTGAATGCTTTGAAAGCTTTCTTCCAAAAGAAGGAATAGAGTTTATTTATTATGATCAGTTGGCTTGTGGTAACTCTGATAATCCAAAGGATACCTCGTTATTTGATTTAGATCGTTACGTGGATGAAGTGGAACAAATACGTGTTGCGTTGAACCTTGATAAAGATAATTTTTTCCTGTTAGGTCATTCCTGGGGTGGTATATTGGGAATGCAATACGCGTTGAAATACCAGGATAAAATGAAGGGGTTGATCATCTCTGATATGATGGCGAGTTGTCCATTGTATGGAAAATATGCAGATGAGGTGTTGGCCAAACAAATGGATCCTGTTGCATTGGATTCGATCAATATCCTGGAGAAAAAAGGAGATACCGGAAACCCTCGTTACATGGCGCTCTTAACGAAGCATTTTTACACGCATCACATTTGCCGAATTTATCCATATCCTGAGCCAGTACAACGTTCTTTTGATAAAATGAATATGGATCTATACGTAACCATGCAAGGGCCGTCCGAATTTGGTATTTCCGGGAAGCTTACAAATTGGGATGTTAGCAATCAATTAAAAACGCTTCATATTCCTACCCTTGTTATTGGTGCTACCTACGACTCCATGGACCCTAAATACATGGAGTGGATGAGCCAGCAAATTCCAGGTGCTAAATTCCTTCTTTGCCCCAATGGTAGCCACATGTGTATGTGGGATGATCAGGAAGTTTATTTTAAAGGCTTGCTTGATTTTATGAAAGGGGTGAGGTAAAGGCCCAATTTTTTAAAAAGTATGTAACCCCACTATAATGGGCACTGTAAATGGATACGATCTTTTGATTTCACTTTGCTTCTATTTTCTATGACATCACTTTCTCCCAAAGGATATACGAAAGGTACATTTAATAACATTAATCGATCAGCGGCTCCCAAAGAGCAATAGACACCCTTTACAATGCTCTTAAAAAATACGCCCTCTCTTTTGGAAAGCAAGCGCCCATTTCACTATTTTTGCTTTAAATTAACTAAACAGACACGGTGCAAGTAGTTTACAGATTCCCCCTCCAGGTCGATACAAAAAAACTATTTCTTTCATGTTAAAACATAGGACAACCCTTAAAATGAGAAGATTAATTACATGTCTTGTCCTTTTGTTTATGTCGTTTTCCAGTTTCTCGCAACAGGAAGCAAAGCCCTGTGAAAAAGTAGAGAAGATGCTATACCTTATTCAAAAACTGCATGTGCAGCCTCCCACTTTTGACAAAGCCTTTGTGGCCTCTGCAATTGAAAATTTTTTGTTTTATATTGATGGGCAGTGCCGCAGCTTGTACGAAAAGGATATTGTCGCGCTAAACAAAATACAAGCAGATGAAGAAAACCCATCAGCTGCATTTTGTAAGTCTTATAATTACCTGCTCACCGTATATGAAAAACGGTTAAAGGAAACAGATAGCATCCTGACAAGCAGTAAAACAAAAAAATATACCTGGAACAAAACGGACTCTATCACTTTTTTTGATGAATTTAAAAATGCCTATTCAAAAACGGAGGCGATAAAAGTAAAACGAATTGATGATTGGCTAAAAATGAATACACTCCGCCAAATGGATGTTTCAGGTAAACTTGAGAAAGATTTTGAATTTGAGAAAAATGATAATTTGAAAGTCAAGGCGATTCTAAAAATGCGTAAAGCATTGAATAAAAAAATGAACCCTCCCAATGGTATTGCCAGTTACCTGGAAGAAAATTTGTTGCAGGCCATCATGGCTACCTGCGATCCACATAGTGATTATTTTACGCCTACCTTAAATAAACAGTTTAAAGAATCACTTTCCACAGACCAGGAAATTTATGGTTTTTCATTTCAGGAAAATAAAGAGGAACATTTGGAAATAACGGCTCTGGCGCCAGGTAGCCCTGCGTGGAAAAGCAACGGATTAAATGTAGGCGATCAAATCATAAAAATAAAACTGCATAACAAACCGGAAGTGGATGTGTCGGACTATGATGGAGATGAATTTAGTAAGTTGCTCGATATGTCTACGGAAAAGGAATTAGACTTAACCGTGATTAAAAAAAGCGGTGAAGTAAGTGTAGTGCATTTGAAAAAAGCGATTGTGCATTCAGAAGAAAACACAGTGAATGGGTACGTACTCACGGGAAAATATCCTATTGGTTATATCTCCTTACCTAGTTTTTATACGGATTTTTCCCAGGCTACCGCCAATGGATGCGCCAATGATGTGGCGAAAGAAATAAGTAAACTGAATGAGGACAACATACAGGGATTGATCATTGATGTACGTAACAATGGTGGCGGTTCTGTAGCAGAGGCGATGAATCTGGCTGGTATCTTTATTGACGCAGGTCCTTTGTTCGTTGAGAAAACAAAAGCTCCCAAACCATTTGTGATGAAAGATATGAACCGTGGTGCAATTTATACAGGCCCCTTATTGATATTAATCAACAAAGGAAGTGCGTCTGCATCAGAACTGTTTGCACAAATGATGAAGACCCAACAACGTGCAATCGTAGCGGGAACCAATTCTTTTGGTAAAGCAACCGGGCAGGTGATCGTACCGCTGGATACAACTGTTTCAACACAACGTGCAACGATTGGCTACAACGAAAAGAATGGATATATTAAAATAACCATAGAAAAGCTATATGATCTTTCCGGTAACACGTATCAGAACCAGGGTGTTAAACCCGATATTCTGATCCCCGATTTATGGAGCGGCTTATACAAATCGGAAAAGGAATACAAACATGTATTGCCGAATGAATCGATCGATAAAAAAGTGAAAATAGAGGTGCAGCCGGATACCAAAATCGTTGTGTGCGAAGACCTAAGTGAAACCCGAGTAAAGAATAGTAACTTGTTTAAACGTACGCTGTCTTTGGGTGATACGCTTAAATCATTTTTCGGAAGGAACACGTATCCTTTGTATCCAACAACCTACAATGAGATTTTAAAAAAGGAAGATGTTATCACGGATTTGGTAGACACTGTTTTTTCAAAACCGGCGGATGACCTACTGATCAAGCCAACTAAAAATATGCAGGAAATCATAAAAATGGATTCCTTTCTGAATACGACTATTTCAAAAGAAATTGAAGATCTGAAAAAAGATGCTATCTTACGGGAAGCTTATTACATATTAATGGATTACAATTCAAACTAACAACACAAATAAACAACAAACAAACAACAAACAAAAACCATGAACAAAAAAATTAAAAAAGGAAGCATTGCAGGTATGTTGTTGCTTTTCATTTTTTCTGCAACAAGCTATGCACAAAAAATTGATAATGCAGGCGATTATTTAACATTTATCGGAAAAGAGTTTAAACAAATATCTGAAGAGATGTGGGACTATACCAGTGCCGCTGCACACGGGAAAAGTGCCCGCACTGTAGAAAATAAGCGTAAAGAAATTGTAAACCAGCTTACAAAATCCATTGGCAAAATTTCCCATCTTCCGGGGTTTAAAGGAGATGAAACGTACAGAGATTCTGTTGTTTCTTATTTGAAGTTAAGCAAGCTGGTTATGAACGAAGATTATGCTAAAATTGTAGACATGGAAGAAATCGCGGAACAATCTTACGATGCCATGGAAGCTTATATGCTGGCAAAAGAAAAGGCGGATGATAAAATGGAGGCTGCTAACGCAATGTTGGATACAGAAGAACACAAATTCGCGGCAAAAAATAATGTTAACCTGATTGAGGGCGATGATAAAATCAGCAAGAAGCTGGCAGAAGCTACCAAAGTGTATAAATATTACAATGGTATTTATCTGATCTTTTTTAAAAGCTTTAAACAAGAGCTATATGTGTTAGATGCACAAAACAAAGGTGATTTTAATGCAATGGAACAAAACAGAAATGCACTAACAACAACTGTTGCGGATGGAAAAACAAAGCTAAATGCGGTGCAAGCATACAAAGGAGATGCCTCCGTAAAAGCAGCCTGTTTAGACATGTTAAACTTTTATGAAAAAGAAGTAGCAAAATTTAAAGACATTTCTGCTTTCTTTATTCAAAAAGAAAAATTTGAAAAAATCAAAGCGTCATTTGATGCAAAAAAACCAGCCGATAGAACAAAAGCAGACGTGGATCAATTTAATGCTGCAGTGAATGAATACAACAGCGCATCTAATAAATACAATGCGACAAATCAGGAGTTAAATCAAAACAGAAGTAAATTATTAGAAAAATGGAACGGTGCTTCCGATAAACTAATTGATCGCTTTGTTCCAAAGAAAAAAAAATAAGCACAGTCGAACATGGGTTGGATTCCATATTTGATAATTTACATTTATTGGTAGTGAAGAAAAAACCATATAAACGCAACAAAGCATTTGAATTTCCTTTATGCAAGTTCTCCATAAATGTAAGACGTAATTAAGCAAAACGCCCTGTAATAGCTTATAGGGCGTTTTGCTGTTTAAAAAATGCTGTTAATAGATTCTGACCATTTTAAAGGCTACAAACGAATTATGGAGAAAAAAAGATGCCGTTGGAACCGACTGTGTGTCATTTTCTCTAATTACGAGCATACTCAGGAAAGCATAATCTCCTTTTTGAAAATTGGAGAGCTGCGAACTTTTGAACGTAAACGAAGAAGGACCAATATTAACAAAGCTACTTGTAACTTGTGTCCCAGTGAAGGAAAGAATACTTATTGCAAAATTATCGGCATTTGTCATTCCTATGCAGGGAATCACAAGATCCTGACTGATATCGATACTATCGGGTAACAAATCGTAACCAGTGTAAACAGGCATTCCCACTGTATTAATATAATTGAAATCCGGAACACCGTTTTTGCCTTTCATCGCCCAAACGCATTTGGAAGTATCTATAATTTCAGAAGAATACTGATGATTTAAAGTATCGTATTTTAAATTGGTGCCATTCAATGAAACAGAATCAATTTGGACCTGTTTATTAAATCGATCAATAAGAATAGCAGAACCAGACCAACCATTTACCCCGTACGCTGAATCTTTTCCAACCCAAACATGATGCGACATTTCCAAATTTACACTGGTGAAATAATCATTTTCCGGAGTAGGATCGTCCTTTTTAGGCCTGCAGGCAGTAACAAAAAGAATGGCAAACACCAAAGTAACAAGCCCTACTTTTTTCAATGCTATTTATTTAAAAATGTCGTATCGCATTTGTTTAGGAAAAATTAATTGATTGTAATTTCCTTGTAATAGTTTGCTTCATTTTGAATAGAAAAATTCTTTCCTCCAAGACTTTGAGTGCTGTGGTTTACAATCGTTACTTGGATGATCGCGTCGGTATCCATAGTCGCTAATTCAGCAGCAGTAAATGTTACAGAGTTTTTACCAATCAACTCATTTTTCATCAAATTGCCGCCATTTAAATCTTTAATGGAAACAATGTACAAATCTGTGTTAGATACACCAGTTAAGGTTAACGTGTAATCTTTCTTTGGTGAAATCACATCCGGGATAGCAGCATACCCAGTATAAACTGGCATACCTCTTTTGTTTTCATAGGTGAAACTAGGAATACCATTCTTTCCTTTTACTTCCCACGTTGCTTTTGTATAATTGGTGATCATATTTGGTATAGCTTGATACATGTTTGTAAGCGATTGATGCTCTAACCCCACACCATTTACAATCACACTATCAACCTCAATGTAATTTGTAGAATGAATGTTTTCATAAAAAATGGCAGATGCGGTGTTGATAATAGGGAATGGATTGGAACCTACGTCTTCTTGTGTTATCATTGTTAAACTACCATTGATGTTTTCCTCAGTCGGAGTTGTCGTCTCTTCCTCTGGTTTTACATCATCTTTCTTCTTACATGATCCCATCAATACAACTGCAGCAATGGCAAATAGCGTAATTGTCTTTTTCATTTTTGTTTTATTTGTTAGTTTGTTTAAAATAATCACAAAAATAAGCTATTCATGCGCGTTGTAAGGAATAACTTAACGAACGGTAGGTTTTAATGAAGCAACGGTATCCTATGAATTTACTAAAAATAAAAAAAGGATAGTTTTTAATCTATCCTTCTTAAACTTATAAGCCTGAAAGGCTTGAGTCTTCTAATTACCGAATTCGCTCATGAAACGAATACGCATCAGTCGAACTTCTTCTTCGGTGTATTCATCTTCTCCCAATTCATTTAAAGCGTCCTGGATGGAATCACTGTTGGATTCTTTGAAGTAATCCAATACTTCCTGTTGTTTTTCATCTTCCATAATTTCATTCAGGTAGTAGGTGATGTTCACTTTTGTACCGGATGAAACGATGCTTTCAATTTCAGCAATCAGATCATTTAAACTTAATCCTTTTGCACTTGCAATATCTTCTAAAGGAAGTTTGCGGTCAATGCTTTGAATAATGTATACTTTTAAACCTGATTTATTAACAATGGATTTTACAACCATATCCAATGGGCGTTCAATCTCATTTTCCTCCACATATTTTTCAATCAGCTCAATAAATGGTTTACCAAATTTTTGTGCTTTACCTTGTCCAACGCCGGTAATGTTTACCAGCTCATCCATCTTAATTGGATATTGTATGGCCATCTCTTCTAAAGATACTTCCTGGAAAATAACATATGGAGGCAATTTTAAACGATTGGCTGTTTGTTTCAATAAATCTTTCAATGCAGCAAACAACACGGCATCAGCACCTGATCCGGATTTTCCGCCTCCAGCAGATGGCCCGTCTTCATCATCGCTTTCTGTGCCTTCGTAATCATGATCCTTGGTAACGAGGATGCTGTATGGTTCTTCCAGGTAGTCTTTTCCTTCTTTTGTTACTTTCAACAAGCCATAGTTTTCAATGTCTTTAATAAGCAACCCGGAAATTAACGCCTGACGGAAAATAGCATTCCAGTGTTTTTCATTTTTTGAATCTTCAGCACCTTTTCCAAAGCACTCCAATTCATTGTGTTTATAGGATTTTACGGTTGAGGTAATATTTCCTAATAAAATATTGATGATGTCTTTTGTTTTGAATTTTTCTTTTGCATCCAATACGGCTTCAATTCCTAAAGCAATATCATCCATACCTTCGAATTTTTGTTTCGGATTGCGGCAATTGTCACACATACCACCACATCCATCTTCATTAAATTCTTCTCCGAAGTAGTGTAGTAAAAATTTTCTGCGGCATCCGGAAGTCTCAGCATAGGACACTGTTTCCAGCAACAATTGTTTTCCAATTTCCTGTTCTGAAACCGGTTTGCCTTTCATGAATTTCTCCAGTTTAGCAATATCATCGTAGCTATAAAACGTAACGCAATTTCCTTCACCACCATCCCGGCCCCCACGGCCCGTTTCCTGGTAATATCCTTCCAATGATTTTGGAATATCATGGTGGATTACAAAACGAACATCTGGTTTATCGATACCCATACCGAATGCAATGGTGGCAACAATCACGTCAATGTCTTCCATCAAAAACATGTCTTGTGTTTTTGCACGCTCTTTCGCTTCTAATCCGGCGTGGTAAGGCAATGCTTTG
>DASRRA010000519.1:0-2088 GCA_035696085.1 Bacteroidia bacterium
GAAGGCGTAAAAGCATTTTTAGAGAAAAGAAAAGCGGTGTTTAGCGGCGAATAGGCCTTCGCTCTGCGTCAACTGAAGCTTTAGCATAAGTTGGAAAGCTACGGCCTACACCGTAAGGCCTTCGCTCTGCGTCAACTGAAGCTTTAGCATAAGTTGGAAAGCTACGGCCTACACCGTAAGGCCTTCGCTCTGCGTCAACTGAAGCTTTAGCGTAAGGTAAAAAGCTACGGACACATTGATTAGTTAGTTTAATATAAAAGAAATTTATGATACATCCATCTATAAAAGAACTCGTAGTAGGTATTGTTGGCTCCGGTGCTATGGGCTCAGGAATAGCACAAGTTGCAGCAACTGTAGGACACACTGTTTTTATATACGATAACAATAAATCGGTATTGGACAAAGCGGCAAGCAACCTAAATCAAACCTTAAAGAAATTAGTTGAGAAACAAAAATTAACGCAGGATAAAGCTGATGGCATTTTGACGAACATCCGTTTTGTAACAGAACTAAAAGAATTAGCTACTTGCGGATTAATCATCGAGGCAATTGTTGAAAATCTCGAAATCAAACAAAAAGTATTTGCGGAGTTGGAGGCATGTGTTGCAGATGACTGTATACTCGCAAGCAATACTTCTTCTTTATCCATTGCATCCATTGCATCGGCTTGTAAAAAAACAGAGCGTGTATTAGGTATTCACTTTTTTAACCCGGCTCCCTTAATGCCGTTGGTAGAAATTATCCCTGCTATTACTTCCAATACATTTTATGTGGAACAAGCAAAAATGATCATTGATAGTTGGGGTAAAGTAACTGTGCTTACCAAAGATACACCGGGCTTTATTGTAAACCGCGTGGCGCGTTCGTATTACGGTGAATCCATTCGTATTTATGAAGAAGGCATTGCTGATTTTGCAACCATTGATTGGGCGATGAAAAGTGTAGGTGATTTTAAAATGGGACCTTTTGAATTGATGGATTTTATTGGTAATGATGTGAACTATAAAGTTTCGGAAAGTGTATGGGAGCAATTTTTTTATGAGCCTCGGTTCAAACCATCACTTACACAAAAACGTTTATACGAGGCAAAATTATTCGGGCGTAAATCCGGAAAAGGGTATTATGACTATGCAGAAGGCGCAGCAATGCCCGCACCGAAAAAAGATGATGAGTTGGCAAAATCTATTTTTTACAGAGTGATTTCCATGCTCATTAATGAAGCGATTGATTCATTGCATTTGCAATTGGCAACAAAAGAAGATATCGATCTAGCTATGACCAAAGGTGTTAACTATCCTAAAGGGCTATTGAAGTGGGGAGATGAATTGGGCTTACCGATTATATTGGATATTTTAACGAAGCTACAGGTGGAATATGGAGAAGATAGATACCGCCCGAGTGTATTGTTAAAGAGAATGGTACGGGAAGAGAAGACGTTTTATTAAAAGAAATGTAGTCGTGATTACTTAAATAAGTACTCTTCTTTGAATTCAATTTCTGCTTTCTTTAAAACAAGATGAATTCATCCATGAAATCTATTTTTTTGTGATGTTCTTTTTGGTTATGGATATAAGCGATCACATTTGGTAATATCGATTTATTATAAGAAAATACACCATATCCTTCCTGCCATTGAAATTCACGGGTTAAGAATTTTTTCTCTTTTATAAAATTGGTTGAGCTTTTCTTTATTTCTCGGACTAAATCTGAGATAGCACATGTAGGTGCTAGGCTCAGTAAAATATGAATATGATCAGGCATTCCATTAATGGCAAATAGCTTTTGATTTTTTTTATCAATAATGCCAGAAATATATTTATGTAATTCATCCTCCCAAGAGCTATCAATAAGGCTTTCTCTTCTTTTAACAGCAAAAACAATCTGAACATAGATTTGTGAAAATGTGTTTGGCATAATGAATTATTTATTGGTGAAATGAATTAATGTATGGTGCGAAAATAAATTTCCCCACGGCCACACACAACAATTCGATCTGTAACATCTCATTTTAAGATGCGACCCCTGCCCGGGGTCGTGGCTGCATGTGTTATACGTTTTGCTATTGATATGTGACCCCTGCCCGGGGTC
>DASRRA010000520.1:0-6147 GCA_035696085.1 Bacteroidia bacterium
ACCAGAGGCGACTGTATTGTTGTGTATTTATCGATGGTGGTTCCGATTGCAGTTACACAAATGAGTATAAGTGTAAACTTCAGCAACATTTTTTGTGAACCTGTGACGCGTATAACAAATAAAAAAAGCAAACCTGGTAAAATGGCCAGCCAGACATAAAATTTAGAAACCGCTATTAATATTGCTGTAGTAACGCAAATAACAAAGGTTTTCCAGGTAAACGATCGTTGGAAGTAATAAAGAAAAAGCCCCAATGTAAAAAACAACAAACCTTCTTTTAATACGCCTGATCCCCAGAAAAGTACTGAAGGCAATAGGAATACCGCCAGGATTAATTCCTTCTTTTTATCTCTTAAAAAAGGAAGGAAAACCTTGTAAATAGCTGTTAATCCGATCAAGGAGACAAAGCATATAAAAACAGTATGAACGGTGTAAAAACCAAATGAAAACAAACGCAAAAAGGCATTGAAGCGGATAACAGTATGGCCATCATTATAGGAACCAAGACTGTTTCTTCTTGACCAATAATGCATGTTGGCGTAGTAAGTATCAAAATCAGGTGTATTGTTGCCAATACCGAATAACATCTTGAAATAGTCTATGGGTTTAGTTTTTAAAGCATTGAACAGCACTTCACTGTCATCAAAATATTTGTAAATATCAGCTGTGGCGCGGTCGGGATAGTAGAATGTATAAATGGCCCACAATAGCAATCCAAATGCGATTTTCAACATAAAAAGCAAAGACAGGGAGCGCGTAGATAAGCCTTCAACCTTGAAAAAAGGGAGTTTGGTGATCAGGAAAATAAAAAAGGATGTATAAGCAAGAATTAAAAGTAGTTCCAAGGGCTTGTGGCTATTTAATTTTCCTCAAATATACTATCAAAAGGTGTTGAAAACTCAAAATAAAATATTGGGCTGAATGCGGCAGTTTTTGTGTAAATTTGCCCAGCCTACGCTAAAGCTTCGGCCGGCGCAGTGCGCTTTCACACGGAATCAGAAACCAATTCAATTTAATAATCAGATATGTCAGCAACAGCACAGGATCAATTAACTACTGTAGAAACAGCAAAAAAGCTAGGATTACTTCCGGAAGAATTTGATAAGATAAACAGCATTTTGGGAAGAGTACCTAATTTCACAGAGCTAAGTATTTTTTCTGTTATGTGGAGCGAGCACTGCTCTTATAAAAATTCCATTGTGTGGTTAAAAAAATTGCCAAAAAAAGGACCTTATATTCTTGCTGAAGCAGGAGAGGAGAATGCCGGATTAGTGGATATCGGTGATGGTTTGGGTTGCGCATTTAAAATTGAATCTCACAATCACCCTTCCGCTTTGGAGCCATACCAAGGGGCGGCAACAGGAGTAGGTGGAATTAACCGGGATATTTTTACAATGGGTGCAAGACCTATTGCACAGCTAAATTCATTGCGTTTTGGTGATTTAAAATTGGATAAAACAAAATGGTTGCTGAAAGGTGTTGTAAAAGGAATTGGTGATTATGGTAATGCATTCGGGATACCAACGGTTGGCGGAGAAGTGTTTTTTGATGATTGCTACAATGTGAACCCTTTGGTAAATGCGATGAGTGCGGGTATCGTTAAAAAAGGAGAGACTGTTTCAGCAATTTCCGAGGGGGTAGGTAACCCGGTTTACATTGTTGGATCAGCTACCGGTAAGGATGGAATTCACGGGGCTACATTTGCCTCCGCAGATATTACAGAAGATTCAGCAAAAGATTTACCAGCTGTTCAGGTAGGTGATCCTTTCCAGGAAAAATTATTATTAGAGGCTACATTAGAAGTGATCAAAACCGGAGCTGTAGTGGGGATGCAGGATATGGGGGCAGCGGGTATTACATGTTCCACTTCTGAAATGAGTGCAAAAGGGGAACATGGAATGGAAGTATGGTTGGATAAAGTACCTACGCGCCAGGCGAACATGCAGCCTTTCGAGATTTTACTTTCCGAATCACAAGAGCGTATGCTGATCGTGGTGAAAAAAGGAAGAGAAAAAGAAGTAGAAAAAGTATTTGAAAAGTGGGATCTGAACTGTGAAGTGATTGGAAAAGTAACAGACACCAAACGATTAAAATATTTTATGAACGGAGAATTAGTGGCCGATGTTCCCGCAACAGACCTTGTACTGGGAGGAGGAGCACCTGTTTATCACCGTGAATACAAGGAGCCAGCTTATTTTAAAGAAGCAAAAAATTTCAAAATCGAATCGGTTACAGAACCTAGAGACTTGAAAGAAGTAGCTAAATTTTTGATGGCTCACCCAAACATTGCCTCCAAGCAATGGGTGTACAACCAGTATGATTCTATGGTAGGTACAGTTAATATGAGTACCAATGCACCATCCGATGCAGCCATCGTAAATATTAAAGGAACAAACAAAGCCATTGCATTAAAAATAGATTGTAATTCACGTTATGTCAATGCGGATCCGGAAACAGGTTGCGCCATTGCTGTTTCGGAAGCTGCACGTAATATTGTTTGTAGTGGCGGTGAGCCATCCGCTATCACCAACTGTTTAAATTTTGGAAATCCATACAACCCTGAAGTATATTGGCAATTTGTGGGTGCTATTAAAGGAATGGGAAGTGCCTGTATGAAATTTGAAACACCGGTAACAGGGGGAAATGTTAGTTTTTATAATCAATCATCTTATGAAGGTCCCGTGTTTCCAACACCTACCATCGGTATGTTGGGTGTGTTAAAGGATAAAACCAAACGCATGACCTTAAATTTTAAGAATGAAAATGATTCTATTTATTTAATTGGTTCTTCAAAAGACTGTATTTCTTCTTCTGAGTATTTATACTCCTATCATAAAGTAAAAAATTCACCAGCACCGACTTTCAATTTGGATGAAGAATACGAAGTTCAAAAAGCAGTGAAAAAGGTAATTAGCGAAGGTGTTATTCAATCTGCACACGATTGCGCGGATGGTGGTTTATTCATCACATTATTGGAAAGCGCTATGCCTAAGGGGTTAGGCTTTGATATTAATTCGGATGACATGGTTCGTAAAGATGCCTTTTTGTTTGGTGAAGCACAGAGTCGTGTCATCGTATCCGTTAAAAAACAAGATGAGGATAAATTTATTGATCTAATGATGTCAACAAAAGCAGAATTTGAATACCTTGGTGATGTAAAAGGAAAGGAAATGATCATTGATGGAGAATCCTTTGGTAAAGTAAGTGAAGCAAAAACTATATTTGATAATGCGTTGGGAGTGCTGTTGAAATAAATTTAATTTATTTTAAAACCCTTACATATGTCTTTAAAAAAAGCAGTAACACTTTCGTTAGCGATTTGCGTTGCTGCTTTTTCATTTTCACAAACCACTGCACAGGATTTTTATGCAAAGGCAGTTACAGCCGAAGCTTCTAATAATTACACACAGGCACTTGAACTATTGCACCAAGCCCTGCAATTAAATGTAAAATACGACAGTGCTTATTGTTTGACCGGAATCATCAATTACAAGCAGGGAAATTTTAAAGATGCCATCAAGCAAATGGACATTGCACTGGGTCTTCAACCGGCTTATTTCGAAGCCTATTATACACGCGGAATTGCGAGAGCTGAATTAGAAGATTATATAGGAGCAGTTAAAGATTTTAATAAAGCCGTTCAGATCAGTCAAACAAACCCAAAATTATTTTATAACCTGGCGCTTGCCAAGGCTCACCTGGATGATTTTCCACATGCTATTGATGACCTGGATAAGGCCATTAGTTTAAAAAATGATTATGTGCAAGCGTATTACAGCCGGGGGTATTGGAAGGATGTATCCGGCGATTATGAAGGTGCTGTGGCGGATTATAAAAAAGTAATTGAGTTGGATAAAAATTACAGGGAGGCCTACATGGCACTAGCTACAGCTTATTATCAGCGGGGTGAAAAAGAGAAAGCCTGTGAAGTATACAAACAGGCGGGTGACCAAGGTAGTTTTATGGCAGAGGAACTAATCAATAAATTTTGTAAGTAAGTTGAAGCAGGCTAAATCATATTTATTCGTACTGTTTTTTATAGCGATGCAATCATTGGTTGCGCAAGTGGAATTGAATGGACGACCACTGGTTAACAATGTAGAATGCCAGCATACGAGGCTGGGGAGCATTGAGTTGAGCGTAAAACAAACCTTTCCACCTTATACATATGCTTGGAATACGGGACAAACGACCAACAAAATCACAGATTTAGAACCCGGAGATTATAATGTCAAAATAACGGATGCATCGGGAGCTGATACAATTATACATTTCTCTATCGTAGAATTGGATTGCGATTTAATACCGGAAGTTTTTTTGACACCCAATGGTGATGAATACAATGACACCTGGAGAATAC
This sequence comes from Bacteroidia bacterium, assembly GCA_035696085.1. Classification (GTDB taxonomy): domain Bacteria; phylum Bacteroidota; class Bacteroidia; order 2-12-FULL-35-15; family 2-12-FULL-35-15; genus 2-12-FULL-35-15. The sequence goes on from DASRRA010000520.1 coordinate 4,361, forward strand.
AATTCGCCCAGTATTTTCCAAATGCATTGATATTGGTGTATAACAAATTGGGACAAAAAGTATTTGAATTTTCAGGTAAATATGAATTTGAAGATCAGTGGGACGGTACAGATTTGTTGGGTAAACCCTTGCCTACAGGAAGTTATTTTTTTGTTGTCTATGCAGATAAATCAAATAAAGGTAAAATAAGAAAAGGAACAGTATCTATTATTCGATAATTGAAAAAAGTAACATTCATATTTGCATTGGTGTTTGCTACGTTTCGTTTGGAGGCGCAACAAACAACTCACTATACCCAATTCATGTTAAATGAATACGGTTCTAATCCTGCAGTGGCAGGTGCGTATAATACCGGAATCAATTTTTTGGTTGGAAGAAGACAACAATGGATGGGATTTGATTATGCACCTGAAACCAATTTTGCAAGTGCATTTTTTACGATTGGTAAAAAAGGATACAAGTATTTTTGGCATGGGATAGGGGCCTATATTGAAAACGACAAATATGGTGTTTTTAATAATCAGTTGATTTCTGCATCTTATGCTTTTCATTTTAAAGTATCCCGTGGTTATTATTTAAGCTTAGGGCTTCAGGGAGGTGCCAAGAACTACGCCTTGAGTAATCTTCTTTTTATTTCATCTGATCCTGCATTAACATTGCAAAGTCCAAGCGTATGGATACCTACGTTTACGCCTGGTATTTATATGCACACAAAGAAGTTTTCAGTTGGTATTGCTGTGAAAGACCTCTATCAAAATAAAATGCAACAAGGACATAGGATTATTGGTTTAGAGGGCAAATTGGATCCTACCGCATACATAACAATAAGCCGTAAGTATATATCGATGGAATATGATTACGTGTATATTCCGGCTATTCAAATACAAGAACCTATTAATGGAGGTATCCCTTCCGTTGATTTTAATTTTATTGCTTTGTATAGAGGACGCGTTGGAATGGGCGTTTCATACCGCTCACAAGATGCAATTTCGGCCATCTTACAAGTGAGGGTAATGAAAAATATTATCATAGGTTTTTCTTATGATTATACGGTTTCCAAATTCCGTCGTGCAAACCCTCATTCTTTAGAAGGTATGATGGGTTTTTCACCGATAGCTACGGGTGAAGAGGAATACAATTCAACGAAAGTTTCGAAATGTCCTACCTTTGATTTCTGATGAAGATGAATAAAAAATGGAAAGAATTTAATTATTAATTCTATTATTTTTGCAGCGTGAAAGAATTCCTAGGTAAAGTTTGGCGTTTCATCTGGAAAACGACCGTTGTTTTTTTTATTTTAAGTATCCTGACCGTTCTGGTCTACAGATGGGTACCTGTCCCGATAACCCCCTTGATGATCATACGCTGTGTAGAGCAAAAGCTCGATGGCAAAGATTTAAAGCTAAAAAAAGATTGGGAACCATTGGAAAACATCAGCCCGAATTTACAACTGGCTGTTGTTTGTTCAGAAGATCAGCATTTTGTTGATCACAGTGGTTTTGACTTTGAAGCCATTGATAAAGCGATGAAATACAATGAGCACCACAAACGAAAACATGGCGCCAGTACCATCAGTCAGCAAACCGCCAAAAATGTTTTTTTATGGTCGGGCAGAAGCTGGGTACGTAAAGGGTTTGAAGTATATTTTACATTTTTAATAGAATGTTTGTGGAGCAAGCAACGCATCATGGAAGTGTATCTAAATGTCATTGAAATGGGTGATGGTGTTTATGGAGCACAAGCTGCATCCAATTACTTCTTTCATAAGAATGCTTCCAAATTATCCA
>DASRRA010000521.1:0-5156 GCA_035696085.1 Bacteroidia bacterium
TTCAGCTGTAAGCAACATAGAATTCACTACATCAAAATCAAGTTCCACTTTTGTAGAAACCTTGTTTACGTTTTGTCCGCCAGATCCGCTACTGCGACTGGTTTTAAAACTAAATTCTGTATCCAGGTGAATGCCTTTAAATGTCATACCGTTTCAAAATAATATCCTAAAATTAAGGATAATTGATATGCGAAGCGCATTTACGTATATTTGGCGCAGAAAAAAATACTGTTATGGGAGATTTTATAAAAAAAATTGTTCTTTTCTTATCTATTGTCTTTACAACCAATCGGCCTGTGTTTGCGCAGGAGCCAGACGTATCTTCCAAAATCGATTATTATCAGAAAAAAGTAAAAAAATATTTAGATAAAGAAAATGCGTTAAAGGGAATTTATTCCATTAGTAACGACGGAATAAAAATTTATGCTTCAGCAGGGAATAAAGCCGCAGGAAAGGCTGAATTTAAAATCAATTGGCAACATATAGAATCGTATAAACGCTTCATTAAAAAATGTTCTACTTCTGAATTAATTAGTAATTATAAAAGTGGAACTTATGATAGTACTGCTTTTTGCGTATATGCAAAAAGGGACACTATTTCAAAAAATAAGAGCGGTTTGTTTTATGGGTATAGAATAGCAATCGATGCGGGGCATACTGCGGGTGATGTAGAGACGGGTGAAGTGGAGCGCAAATTTTTAAAATTTAAACCGGCTCCCGAACTTGGTTTAACAGATTCAATTGCTATTGCTGAAGGAATGATTACGTATGCAACCGTTGCTTTATTAAAAGACAAACTGGAGCAGGAGGGAGCCGAAGTTTTTTTAACACGCCCTTTTAATGGCAGCACCGCTTATGGAGAAACATTCGATGAGTGGTTGAAGACAAGTTATAAGAGCACAGTAGAAGCCTGGACGAAAGCTGGAAAAATTTCTGCTTCGAAAAAAAGCTGGTACCTGAACCAGGCACCGAAGAGTGAAAAGTTTCGCCTTGTATTTAAAGATATGGAGTTGCAAAAACGTGCGGATATTATCAATGATTTTAAACCTGATTTTACGGTGATCATTCATTACAACGTAGATGAAACAAACACCGGCTGGACAAAACCCGGAAATAAAAATTTTAACATGGCCTTTATTGGTGGGGCATTCATGGGCGGTGATTTATCCACACCTGAAAAACGATTTGAGTTTTTACGAATGCTCGTAACCGATGATCTGGAAGCTTCCGTTGAGTTAAGCGGCTCGGTAGTGCAAAGCCTGGAAGATAATCTTCTTGTTAAACCAGCAGGGACAATGGATGCTACCTATTTGCACAAAGGCTGTTTATACAGCGGTAAAAAAGGAGTGTTCTGCCGCAATCTTCAATTGACCCGTAATATTCACGGACCAGTGGTGTATGGTGAAACATTGTACCAGGACAACATCGCTGAATGCGTTTTGTTAAACCAGGAAACAGACAAGCTAAAAAACAAAAGGGTACAACAAGCTGCAGATGCTTACTACATTGGTATAAAGAAGTACATTGAAAACTGGAAACCTTGATTAAGGGTATTGATTTAATGATTTTGTTTTACCTTTTGATCGTATTTGCTTAGCTGTAGAAAATGAATCGGGTCATTCATATTAATTATATCGCTTATAATTTTTTTCTTGTCAAATTGGTTATTATAATACTCCTTAACAATCATATAACCCATATAATAACCTAAATCCCCAGGTTTATCTTTCAAATTATAATTATACAACCAATTTCCGTAGTCTTTACTGCACAATTCATTTTTTAAATTTTGCCAGAGCTCATCTTCGTGATGATTCCCATATTCGATGATTGAATTATTTATTTGACTTCCCGATAGAAGCTCGCCTATAAAATCGCACATTCCTTCCTTCAAAACCCAATATAACAAATCACATCCAATCGCATCTTTATTAAGTGGATTTATTTGTTGTGTGTGAACACTTTCATGAGCGATATAATTCTTTAGCTTTTGTATAATATTTTCCTTGCTGTTTAAAACCGTCTTGAACGAGTTATTTTGAAATTCTGACAAATCAACAGCCTCAGTAGAAGTTACAACTTCAGAACCTATTAATATAAATCGATCAGAGGTTGTGCCACCAGAGCTGACCAAACCAATTGCAAAACAAACCTTAAATGGCCTAAAGGGGGGATATAACTGTTGAAATTTTATAAATAAAGAATCAATTGCTGGAATTATTTTTTTTACCTCATATGTGTAAGGTCTAATAGAATTGTAAAATTTTGGAAAAGCGGAAACTGTGTTTATAAATTGTTCAGCTGAAAAATTCTTTTCCTTAATAAAGTCGAGTAGGCCATCTGTTGCTCTGTCGATGTACAATTGCTGAAAAGATGCAATACTATCGGCATAAGTCTTGCAACTTTTTAGGTGATCAAACGCCTCCCAAAAATGGTCGATATCCAATGTTAAAACACTTTTCCTATTTTCTCTTTCCAGTATAGCAACGTTTTTTTCATTGATTTCATTTATGTAAATATCGATAACACCTTTACTGAAATTCGATCCTTCTTCCAACGGTTGGATTATTAAATTGAAAACCGATGATTCTTTCGGGGAGTAATAAAAATCCTCCAATCCCGATATTCCATTCGGTGAATCTTTTTCAATAAGGCGATTACCTCTGGAATCTGTCAATGCTAACGTTACGTCGATTCCACGCTGCATTACAAAGACATGATACCCTTTGTTTTTTTTGAGCTTTAGTTTGTAATTTAAAGTAGCATTCTTGGGGATAGATAAATTTTTATGTTTTTTCCCAACTTCCAAATATGGGTTTTGAGAATAGACTGATATCCATCCAATAACTAGTGTCAATAATACATGGAGTACTTTCATATAGTATCTGGAACGCGACTTTAAAATGAAGTTTAAAATTTCCTAACCGTTTTTGAAGTAATGCTTATAAATTAAAATTACTCCAAACATAATTAGCGCAGAGCCGGTGATGTAATTGATGGTTGTCATTAATCGGTTGGTGAGATAATGCTTGATTTTTCCAGCCAAGTAAACTTTTGTAATTTCTACTGCTAATGTTGCAGCAAGCACCAGCGAAAAGAAAATAATCATTTTGAATAAAGAATACTCCAGTGTTTTGCTGATTGCAGTAACGTTACCCAACCACAAAAACCAAACAGCAGGATTAAATAAATTAATCACGAAGCCTTTTAATATCATGAGTCCGGCTTTGGGCTTCGTGATGCATACATCAAAGGAATCGGTTTTGGTAATCGGAATTTGTTTGCGGAAATAAAAGGCTCCAAAAACGATTAGGATAATCCCTCCAATGATGGATGAAAAGGTTTGTGCTTTTTCTGAATGTAATAAATTAATGGCACCTAAATGAACGATAAGACAAACGCCTATACAAAGCATAAAATCGCTTAATACAATTCCTGCAGCTAATAATGCACCTGTTTTATGACCATATTTAATACCTGTATTGATCAATGAAAAGAATGCGGGGCCAAAAGAAAAAGTAAGCAACAGAATAATGATAAGCGCCTGTGAAATAAGACTTGAGATCATGAATTATTTTTTGATTTTTTCCAAATAGGCAACCCATTCTTCCAGCTTTTTCCCTTTTACAACACGTGGGAATTTGAAGGCTGCACCAATTTTTCCGATCGAGTGCATGTAATCATAAAATACGTGGCTGGGCATTACTTCAACAATTACTTCTTTTAATGCTGCGATGCGCTCAACACGGTAATCATCATTTAAATCTTTCAATGTTTCATCCAATCGTTTCTTGAATAAATTTACATCTACAACATCATCTGATCCTAAATACCAGTGATGCGCAAATAATGTATCATAAGGAATTCCGGCAACCGTAAATTCTTTAATGGTAACATTTAATTCCAGCGAAACCAATTCAATCGCACGGTTCATATTATCTTGTGAAAGATGCTCTCCACACAAACTTAAAAAATGCTTGGTACGACCAGTGATGATAATTTCATGATGCTCCAGTGATGTGAATTTTACCACATCACCAATTAAATAGCGCCAGGCACCGGCACAGGTTGTAAGCAATAAAGCATATTCTACGCCTTCTTGTACATTGCCAATATGCAATGTTTCCGGGTTCTCTACAATGGTTCCGTCCTGATCAAAATTGTGTTCATTAAAGGGAACAAATTCAAAGAAAATACCATTGTCCAATATCATCATCACCCCTTCTGCTTCATCACGATCCTGGTAAGCGATAAAACCTTCAGATGCGAGATAAGTATCACAGAAAATGATGGGACGTGCTAATAATTTTTCAAAACCTTTTTTATAGGGAGCAATGGAAACGCCACCGTGCACATATATTTCGAGGTGAGGCCAGATGTCGTGTATATTCTTAACCTGGTATTCGGCAATGATGCGTTCGAATAAAATTTGTACCCAGGCTGGAACACCAACAACGATAGCAATATCCCAGTCTTTTGCATTTTTTACGATCTCATCCAGTTTGGTTTCCCAATCCCGCTCCTTTGAAATACGTTTACCCGGTTTATAAAAATGCTGAAAGTAAAAAGGAATATTTTTAGCCTGAATACCACTCAAATCGCCTTCAAAATAAGTCCCGTTATAATTTAAATGGGTGCTGCCACCCAACATCAGGGCGCCACGTTCAAAATGCTCTTTTGGAAAATTATATTTTCCCTGGCCCATCAATTGGCGAATGGATGTTTTTTTTATAGCTTTCAGCATATCAGCTGTTATTGGAATATACTTGCTGGATGCTTCAGAAGTTCCAGAGCTTAATGCAAAATATTTAATTCTTCTCGGCCAGCAAACAAATGCTTCCCCATTTAATGCGCGGAACCACCATTTTTTAAACATGGAATTATAATCATGCGTAGGCACCTGCTTTTGAAATGCATCCACCACATCCGTTTCATTTAAAATTTTTGAAAACCCATAGTGTTCTCCAAAAGCCGTAAACTCCGCTTTTGTAAGTAACTTTTTCAATACTTTCACTTGCTGATCGTACCCGCTTATCTTACGTATTTTGGGTATGCTTTCACGGAGCTCAAATGTTTTTTTTAAGATCGAACCTAATAATGCCATTGTACCTGTGTCCTAAGATTGATGTTTAATGCAACTTACGCAAAAGTAACCA
>DASRRA010000522.1:0-2444 GCA_035696085.1 Bacteroidia bacterium
TAAACAGAGTGACGGTAGTATTTAAGCAATAATTTAGAATTTACAGTACAAAAAATACATCGTAGAAATCATTTCCTAAAACAGAAATATTTCTACACTATTTCGCTGAATCACTTTATTTTCAAGCATTACAGAATTATAAATAAAATCCAATTTTTAATTTTGATTTATTTTTTGTTTTTTTTTGTTTATGCTATTTTTCAAGTATTTAAACGTCATCAATCTAATTATATAATAAAATCAAGCATTTCAGGGCGTATAAACATCAATTGATCCGTCGGGAAATTTTAGAATAGTTTTTGTCAAGATAATTTTACAGAATAAATTAATTATAATATAAATATTTCTTCAGAGATCATTCCTATGAAAATTCCATTTAGTCAATCTCTTTCCAACATTACATTTATTTTTGATCTAGAAGAAAATTGTTTTATATATGTACATGTGTCATTATCACATTTTTTAAAAGAGAAGGACCAATTATCTGATATTTTTCCTTTTATCCATCCTGAGGACCAAGCAGAAGTTTGCAAGCAATGTAAAGAATTTTTAAACGGAAATCTGAATGGCAGTTGTCAATTCAGGGTACATTTAAAAGGTGAAGAACGATGGTTCGAGGTTACACCCTTTCTAATTGCACTTTCGTCGGAGCGATTAATTTTTGCAAATGCCATTGATGTTACTGCAGAAAGACAAAATATGTATAGCATCGAAAAATACGCAAATAAAAAAAATTCAATTCTTCATATGTTATCACATGAATTAAAAGGACCTTTGAATCTTGCCAGGAATTTATCAACCGATCTCCAGTCAAAACTAAGTAAGCGATCTGTTATGGTTAGATACGTAAACCTTATTTCACAATTTGTCTCTCAATCTGTAAACATAATAGAAGATTTTACAAGTCGAGAGTTTTTGGATACGGTAAATATATCGCTAGTAAAAAAACGATTAAATATTGTTCAAAAAGTAAAGGAGTATATGGACGAATTAACTCGCTCTGAATTTGCAGTTCAACGAACGTTCAATTTTGAAAGTTCACATAAAAAGATTTACATACAATTGGATGAAGCGAAATTCATGCAGGTTATAAATAACCTGGTTTCAAACGCATTAAAATTTACTTGGCCTGGAGGTTCTATTTCTGTATACATTCAGGATGCCGGCAATACTGTAATTTTAAGTTTTAGCGATAACGGTATTGGAATTCCTAAAAAGCTTCAACCTTTTATATTTGACGAATTTACAAATGCCAGAAGACGAGGTTTAAGGGGCGAAGCAACAATGGGACTGGGCTTATCCATAGTTAAAAGTATACTTAAATGGCACAATGGAAAAATAAGTGTTTACAGTCGGGAAAATGAAGGAACCACTTTTAAAATTGAATTGCCAAAGGGTTAACCACACGGCAAATATCAGTAATTTTACACAACAATTGAGTATTTACTGTTAACTTGCCAATGGATTGAAAATATAATTTTACCGAAAAAATTATGTCTTTAAAAATTTTGATAACAGATGATGATGAAGATGATCATGACATCTTAACAGCAGCATTTAAAACACTTCGATTAGGATATCACATTGAACAATTAAAGAGCGGTGAAGAGCTAATCAAGTATTTATTTAAAACTGAATTGAAGGAGTTACCTGCTTTGATTATTTTAGATTACAATATGCCGAAATTGAATGGTTTAGAAACGCTAAAACAAATCCGTTCGAAGTCTGTATTTAGTAAAACACCAATCCTCATTCATTCTACTTCCGATGACTATCACCTGCAGCAGGCTTTATTGTCGAATGGTGCTACCGCCTATGTACAGAAAAGAAGCTCACTTAAAGAAATCGAAGAATTTGTATTAGCGATCGATGACTATTTAAAAGGAGATAACAAAAAGCTCGGTCTATTATCCGAAACCAATATTTCAGCTTGTTTATAACGTCAACATTTTCAAGCATAGTAGTTTTATATTTATGAAAATAAAAATATTTTTAACTGACGATCACGCGCTATTCAGACAAGGTATGTATGCGTTGCTCGAAGATACAAACATAGAGGTGGTGGGTGAAGCAGGAAGTGGAGAGGAAACACTTGATAAGCTAAAAACAGTTCATCCCGACATTTTATTGTTGGATATCAGCATGACACTGATGAACGGCGTAGAATGTGCAAAGCTTTTGAGAAAAGAATATCCGACGATTAAGGTATTGGTACTCTCCATGCATGACACGGAAAATAATTTAGCCGAAATGATCGACGCAGGTGTTAAGGGCTATATGCTCAAGAGCGGATCCAAGGAAGAACTGGTATTTGCGATCAAACACATTTTCAATGGCTATATTTATATAAGCTCTGAGTTTCTAATAAAAAAACTAAGAACTACTAAATCTGCTGCTGAAAATGCCAACACGCTAATAGTGGATTTAAAACTTTCAGAACGAGA
>DASRRA010000523.1:0-27048 GCA_035696085.1 Bacteroidia bacterium
TGGAAGTACTTTTTTATAAGGGCATGTTTGAGCAATGCCTGAAAATCATTCAAAAGCACAAAAAAATTGCTGAAAAGATCGGAAAATACAGTATAATGCTTGAGCTCATGCGATGGGAAAGAAGAATATTGGGATTTGATGTGGATAATCTATCGCTTCTTAGCAAAGCCTGGCAAGAACATACAGACATTCAGGAAAAGATGAACAGGTCTTATGCCTATCAGCAAAAGAACCTCGTTGTTTGGAAACAATTTAATGAGAAGGGAAAGACACGAAAAAAACAAGATACAACAGCGTTTGATAATTTGTTTATGAACTCCTTGAAAGACGAACCGCTTGACATAGGCTGGGAAGCCCTGTGGTATGATCTGGTAACCTATCAGAATTATTACAGAGCCAATGGTAATTATAAAAAATCACTTGCGGCCGCAGAAAGAGGATTGAAAATAATGGACGATCATCCTGAGCTGCAAAAAGAAGATCCACATAAATATATCTCTTCCCTCATTAACATGGCCATGTCTCTCCAGGAACTGGAACGATTTGATGAATGCCTGCACTACGCGAAAAAGTTGAGAACGTTTGTGAAGCAGCCTGCTTTTGCATTCTATTCGCAGCTTCAGACACGTGCTTATACGCTTTCTTATTATTCGGAGCTGGAGGTATACATACGCAATGGTCAAATCGAAAAAGCAATTCAACTGATTCCTGTTATTGAAAGGCACATTGAGCTGCCGTCAAGAGGCATATCAGAATATCTGAAGCTGGGTTTATATGTGGAGATAACCTATGCCTATATCATTGCCGGAAATTATAAAAAAGCCTTATCCTGGGTTAATAAAATATTCAGTCGCTCTTCCACAAGAACCGATATTCAACCCGTTGCCAGGATCATGAATATTTTAATTCATTATGAACTGGGTAACTTGGATGTGCTTGATTCAATGATCGCTTCCGCTGAACATTTTCTAAAAAGTAAGGATCGTTTTTATGAATATGAAAAAGAAATTTTCAGAAAAATAAAAAGATTACAAACCGCAGAAAATAAGAAAGCACAACTGAAACTATTCAGTGAATTAAAAAAATATGTTCAGCAAATGGCGTCGGGCGACTATGGAAAAATTGTGCTGGAGTATTTTGATATCACCTTATGGATAGATAGTAAGCTGGAAAGTAAGACCATGACAGAGATTATCAAGAAAAGAAACCCCTCTTGAAACCATCTTTAGAAATATAATGTCACAAACGCAGAAAACCCTTATTTTTCAATAGATATAAGAGATATCCCCTCAAATAGCATCACAATTATGTGCTAAAATTCTAATTTAATTTCTTTTTGTTTTCCGTTAACTTAGTTTAATAAAGCCGCTGCATAAGGCTTTGGTGGGCTCTTACGCTTGTTGTAAGATTTGCCTGAACACATTTTATGTGTGGTTGGAACGGAACTAAATTAAATACATATGAGCATCATGAAAATTACTTTTAATGCAGCAATTCTAGGACTATTGCTTTTTACAAATGCAACCTATGCACAACAACCAACGGCAGGGCGTGGCATCTGCGGCACTGTAGCACCCTCCGCAGAATGGGAAGCCTGGTTTCAAACAAAAATTACAGAACTTAATTCCAATTATCAGCGTGACAGAGCCATTGTTTATATTCCGGTAATTGTACATGTTATTTACAACAAACAAACTATTGGTGTGGGAGCCAATTTAAAAGCCGGCCAGGTACAAGCACAAATAGATGTATTGAACGATTGCCTGGCAGGAATCACACCTGGAAATTCATCCCTGCCTTCACCATTTGCTGCAGTAGATGCAGATGATATCCCTGTAAGATTTTGCCTCGCTACTGTTTCACCCACGGGAGCAGTACTGGATGAAAAAGGGATAGAACGCATTGATGTAAGCAAGAAAGGCTGGACGGATCCGGCTACAATACAAGGACCTAGCAATAGTAGCAAAATTCAAAACCTTTTTACCAATACCATCAAACCGGGAAGTATCTGGGATCCGACAAAATATTTCAACATATGGGTGGGCGACTTCTGGGATCCTGTTGCAGGTGGTTTGCTGGGCTATGCCACATTTCCCGCAGGTGCTGGAATTTCCGGAATTGTAGACAACCTTGGTACGGCAAAGAATGACGGTGTTGTGATGGCAAGTAACATCTTTGGTTCAAAAACTAAATTTTCAAATGGCTATTATACCAATAGAGATGAATTCAATTATGGAATTACGGTGGCACACGAAGTTGGGCATTGGCTGGGATTAAGACACATTAGTGGAGATAATTCCTGTGGCGATGATTATTGCAGCGACACCCCACCACAAAAAGGTGGTCACGATGGTTGCGCCAATGGTCTTAACTGGGGTTGTCCGTCCTATCCTTACCAGGCCAATCAATGCAAGGATAATAATGGAAAAGGCCTAAATCCCAATGGGGAAATGTTTCAGAATTATATGGATTATACCAATGACAATTGCCGCTCTTTATTTACAGCGGAGCAGGAAAAACGTATTCTTACTGCACTGGCGAACGGTACCTATAGAAAAGGATTTACAACCGCAGCAAACAGTTTGTGCAGCGTACCCACTACTATAAAAGAACAAGCTGCTGCAAATAGTGTAGCTATCTATCCAAATCCAAGCTCCGGCATATTTACAGTTGAAAGCCTCTCAAATGAATTGCTTCAAATACAAGTCTATGATTTTATAGGACAACTGGTTTATAAAACAGAAAACGGGAATGCAACAAACAAAAAGGAAATAGATTTATCCGAACTTCCAAATGGTATGTATAGTATTCAAATTTTAAATGGAAGTATTTTTAGTTCGTCTTTGATTAGCATCAATAAATAATTAGCAAGAGATTTTCGATAGGGACGAAATCTTTTTCTAATCGAATCCAGTGTCTGGGGTAGCAGACACTGGATTTGTAGTTTAAGGTTTGCCGTGATTATCGTATTCGCGAACAATTATTTATCAACTTACTACAAAAAGTAGCAAACAATTGCTACTTTTTATGGTATTTTTATACTATCTAATCTTTAGCGAATGAAACGTGCAGCAGATAAAAAAGTCATTGAAGAATTACAACGGCAAATCCTGAAATTACAAGGCAATCAACCCTTGGCAGATCAAACGCAATCACTTGGCCTTGGTCCTGTTGAGCAGGCATTTCCAGGTAAGGTATTTCCCCGTGCTGCTGTTCACGAACTCATCAGCAACAGCACCGAAAGCGCCTCCTGTACCAATGGTTTTTTATCGGTAGTATTGAGTGCACTCTTACAGCAAACCGGTTCTTGTTTGTGGATCAGCACACGCAGAACGCTTTTTCCTCCTGCGCTGAAAACCTTTGGTATTGAGCCTGACCGTATACTGTTTGTAGATGTACCCACTGTAAAAAAAGCATTGTGGGTAATGGAAGAAGCTTTAAAGTGCAAGGCACTTACCGCTGTAGTAGGCGAATTCACAGCGCTTAGGTTTGATGAGTCACGCCGCCTGCAATTGGCAGTTGAACAAAGTAAAGTCACCGGCTTTGTACATCGCTTTCAACCCAAAATAGAAAATACAGTTGCTTGTACCAGCCGCTGGAAGATCACATCGCTGGTTAGTACATTGCCAGATGACTTACCTGGCGTTGGTTTTCCCCGGTGGAATATTGATTTGCTAAAAGTAAGAAATGGCAAACCCGCGAGCTGGCAAGTGCAATGGTCGCCACAGCATGGGCTTACCTATATCGATGCAAGCACATCGGTTGTTCCTGAAATTTATACACGTTCAACTGCTTAACCATGACGCGCATCCTAGCCATCGTATTTCCACATTTGATGACGGACTGGATCCTTCGCCGTCAGCCAGAATTAAAGGATGTTCCTTTTGTATTGGCTATTGCCGAGCGTGGTCGTCGTGTGGTAAAAGCCGTTAACAGCATAGCACAAACAAAAGGCGTATACACAGAAATGGTCGTAGCCGATTGCAAAGCCATTGTACCGGAATTGCAAGTGCTCGATTATGATGCAGCACAACCTCAAAAATTATTGACCGCACTTGCCGAATGGTGCATACGCTATGCGCCCATCGTATCCATCGATTTACCAAATGGCTTGCTCCTAGATTCCAGCGGCTGCACACACTTGTGGGGCGGTGAAGAAATGTATTTAAAAACAATTCAGGAGCGGTTTCAAAAAATCGGTTACAGTACGCAGCTGGCTATAAGCGATACTATTGGCTGTTCATGGGGAGTTTGTCGTTTTGGAAAAATCAGTTCAATCGTACCCTCAGGCAAACAAGCCCATGCTCTTTCTTCTCTACCTCCTACTGCATTGCGGTTAGAAGAAGTGATCGTAGAGCGGCTTCAAAAACTGGGATTGCAATCCATTCAACAATTCAGCAGCATGCCACGTACTGCGCTACGCAGGCGGTTTGGAGCTGGCTTATTAACACGGCTGGATCAGGCCATGGGAAATGAACTGGAATTTCTATTGCCTGTAAAACCTATTTCTCCGTATGAAGAACGACTGCCCAGTATGGAGCCCATCCTCACCGCAACAGGCATTGAGCTGGCATTGAAACAGGTATTGGAAACACTTTGTCAACGCTTAAGTCAGGAGAACAAAGGATTGCGTGTTTGTGCTTTTATTTGCCACCGGCTGGATGGAACAAGTCAAACCATAGAAGTAGGCACCAACCGACCTTCCCGAAACCCCAAACACCTCTTCAACTTATTTGAAATTAAAATACAAGAAATAGAACCTGATCTCGGAATTGAATTGTTTGTATTGCAAGCACCAGTCGTAGAAGAATTGCAAAACACGCAAGATGCACTGTGGGCAGTGAACAATGCCAATGAAGCCGCCATTGCAGAGTTACTGGATCGCATTGCCGGAAAAACAGGTACAGCTGCCATTCACCGCTACTTACCAACGGAGCATTATTGGCCGGAACGCTCCATACAATCCACTACTTCTTTAACAGAAAAAAAAACAAGTGATTGGCGAACCGATCTTCCACGTCCCTTGCATATGCTGGCAAAGCCAGAGCCCATTGAAGTGAGTGTACCCATTCCTGATTATCCGCCATTGCTTTTTAATTACAAAGGCGTATTGCATACGGTGAAAAAAGCGGACGGACCTGAACGCATTGAACAGGAATGGTGGACCGATAAAAGTGAATATCGCGATTATTATTGCCTGGAAGATGAACACGGTGGGCGGTACTGGGTATTTCGTTTAGGTGATTATTTCACCGGTGATCCCAAATGGTTTATTCATGGATTTTTTGCTTGATAACTAAAATTAAAATGGACTACACAGAACTACAAATAACCACTAATTTCAGCTTTTTGCGTGGTGGTTCACATCCCGAAGAAATCGTTGAACAAGCGCTTGCACTCGGTCATACCGAAATTGCCATTACCGATCACAATACCTTAGCCGGTATTGTGCGCGCCTATACCGCTGCCAAACATAAAAATATACGCATCATTCCTGCTTGCCGGCTGAATCTCCTAGATGGATACTCCTTGCTGGCTTATCCCACTAACAAGGATGCCTATGCACAGCTCTCTGCCTTGCTCTCAACAGGAAACCTGCGCGCTGAAAAAGGCAAGTGCTTTTTATACAAAGCAGATGTGTATCGTTACAAAGCCGGTATACTTTTTATTATCGTTCCCACCACGCACCTCAATGCAGCTTATGAATTGGATACTGATTTTATTACTGCTGTTAGCGAATACAAACAAGCATTGGGCGACCAGGTGTATCTCGGCGCCATTCGTTCCTATCATGCCAACGACAATAAAAAATTATTTCGGCTTGATCAATTATCCAAGCTACTCAACATCCCACTCGTTGCACTCAACGATATACACTATCACGCGCCGGAGCGGCGTGAGCTCCAGGATGTGCTCACCTGTATCCGGGAGAAATGCACCATTTACAATGCGGGCTTTCGCTTGTATCAAAATGCCGAGCGCTATTTAAAATCACCGGAAGAAATGAAACGTCTGTTTGCACATTATCCACATGCTATTGAAAACACAAAACGAATTGCAAATGCCTGTTTGTTTTCTTTGAGCGAATTGAAATATGTGTACCCGGAAGAACTTACCAGTGATGGCCGAACACCCCAACAAGAATTGGCCTACCACACCTGGCAGGGTGCCATGGAAAAATTTCCGGAAGGAATTTCAACAAAGGTGATCCGGGCAATTAGGATGGAGCTGGAATTTATGCAGCGGAAAAATTATGCTGCCTACTTTTTAACCGTGTTTGATTTTGTCCGCTTTGCACGCAGTCAAAACATTCTTTGCCAGGGACGAGGCTCTGCAGCCAATTCTACCGTGTGCTATTGTTTGGGAATTACTTCTGTTGATCCTTCCAAATTCAATTTGTTATTCAGTCGCTTCATGTCCGATGCACGTGATGAGCCACCGGATATTGATGTGGACTTTGAACATGAACGCCGGGAGGAAGTGATGCAATACATTTATCAAAAATATGGAAGAGACCGAGCAGCCATTGTAGCCACCGTTACACAGCAACATTACAAAGGGGCTGTTCGGGATGTGGCCAAAGCCATGGGTTTATCTGTGGATGCAGTTAACAGTCTCTCTGCTTCCGGTTGGGAATTCAAAGAAGACTGGTATGCCGGAAAAACAATTACCTCTACCGGCTTCGATGCAAAAGACAAGCATTTGTTAAAAGTATTGGACCTCACCAACCAGTATATTGGTTTCCCGCGGCAATTGGGGCAGCACACCGGAGGTTTTATCATTACTCAAGGAAAGTTAACTGACCTCTGCCCTATTTTGAATGCCCGCATGGAAGACCGCACCAACATTGAATGGAACAAAGATGATATTGAATCACTCGGTTTTTTAAAAGTGGATGTGCTTGCTTTGGGCATGCTCACCTGCATTCGTAAAGGATTTACATTTGCCAAAGAAAAATACGGATTGGATCTTACCTTGGCGAACATTCCGCAAGATGATCCGAAGGTGTATGAAATGATCAGCCACGCCGATACAATTGGTGTGTTTCAAATTGAAAGCCGTGCACAAATGAGCATGCTTCCGCGCTTGCGACCGAAAGAATTTTATGACCTGGTCATTGAGGTTGCTATTGTACGTCCTGGTCCTATACAAGGTGACATGGTGCATCCCTATTTACGTCGCCGAAATGGTGAAGAAAAAGTTGACTATCCATCCGAAGAGTTGAAAAAAATTTTAGGCCGCACCTTGGGTGTTCCCCTCTTCCAGGAACAAGCCATGGAAATTGCTATTGTTGCAGGCGGTTTTACACCTGCCGAAGCCGATGAATTACGCCGAAGCATGGCCACGTTTAAAGCAAAAGGGAAAGTAAGTGACTTTGAAAAAAAACTGGTGAAAGGAATGATTAACAACGGCTACACCGAAGAATTTTCCAAACGTGTATTCCGTCAGCTCGAAGGTTTCGGTGGATACGGATTTCCGGAAAGTCATGCAGCCAGCTTCGCATTGCTGGTGTATGTTTCTTCCTGGCTGAAATGTTATTACCCGGATATTTTTGCGGCCGCCCTGCTGAACAGCCAGCCACTGGGCTTTTATCAGCCGGCACAAATTATTTCCGATGCAGCCAAACACGGTGTGATGATGCGGGAAGTAGACATCAATCATTCCCACTGGGACAATACACTGGAAGAAAAACAAGGAACCTATTGCGCCTTACGCGTAGGCTTTCGCCAGGTAAAAGGATTAAAAGAAGAAGACATGCAGATTTTAGTAGCTGCCCGCGATGCAGGCTTCACCCGCATACCGCAACTGTTGGATGCCGGTGTACCTTTATCCGCATTAGAACAGTTAGCCGATGCCGATGCCTTTCGTTCCATCGGACTGGACAGAAGAAAAGCATTGTGGGAAGTGGCCGCCTTGACTGACCATGCTACCGGACTTTTCCAGGGACAACAGCAGGATACCTCCAACGAACAACACATTCAACTCCCTGAAATGAATTTAGCGCAACATGTAATAGAAGATTACCGCAGCCTCTCACTGTCCTTAAAAGCACACCCGGTGAGTTTTGTTCGTGAGCGACTTGCTGCCATGAATGTAATTTCTACCAGTCAATTAATGGATTGTAAAGATGGCACCTTCATCCGTGTTTCCGGTCTTGTACTCATCCGCCAGCGACCGGGAACAGCCAGCGGCATTGTGTTCGTGACCATTGAAGATGAAACAGGAAGTGCCAACCTCGTTGTATTTGCAAAATTATTTGAAACCTACCGCAAAGAAATTGTACACAGTCACCTCTTGATGGTAGAAGGAAAAGTACAAAAAGAAGGAGAAGTCATACATGTAGTGGTGAAGCGTTGCTATAACTTATCCGGATTACTCGCTCCATTAGTTGTACCCAAAGACACCAATTATTATGACAAAGAAGCACCGGAAGACAATGCACCGGTGAAAAAAAAGAAAGCCATGAAACCAGTGCAAACGGATATCTTTCATGGTGGAAGAAATTTTCATTAAAAAGAGAAATAGACCATGGGAAGACGTCATCCGTTTAATGCAAAAATTGATGAATAAATTTCCATTTCATTGAATAACTTCGATATCATTTCTTGGTGCATTCGCTGTAGCCATTGGAGAACAGACCATACAAACTCAACTGGCACGATTTTATACAATGCCCAGGGCATTCATTTTATAAAAATTACATCCCCTATGAAAAACTCAGGAAAAATTATCGGAGCATTGGTACTTGGCGCAGCTGTAGGCGCAGCAGTTGGTATTTTATTAGCGCCGGATAAAGGCAGCAATACCAGAAAAAAATTAATTGATGGCGCAAAAGACTTCACAGCCGATTTGAAAAAGAAAGTGAACGATGCTTCTGAGCAGCTTAAAACGGAAGCTGAGGAACTATGTGAACATGCTGAACACTTGGGAATATAATGTGAAGTAGTAGATGTCAGACGAAATGTAACATGGTTGGGTTATCGGGTCGCGCAGCTATCTTGAAAAACGGGTCACTGAATTGACTACCTTTCGATATTTGCAAACATATGATTAAAACCCCATTCAAAACCTTACGCCTTCTCCTCGGCGATCAGCTCAATTACCAACACAGCTGGTACAAAACCGTTGATCCTAACATCACGTACGTGCTTATGGAGATAAAACAGGAAACGGGTTACGTAATGCACCATGGGCAAAAAATAATCGGTTTTTTCGCCGCTATGTATAACTTTGTCAGCTATCTTAAAAAAAACGGGCATCAGGTTATCCATTTAAAAATAAACGACGCAGAAAACAGGCAAACACTTCCAGATAACCTTCGCTATTACATTCAAACGCTACACATTAATAAATTTGAATACCAACTACCGGATGAATACCGCCTTGATGAGCAATTGAAAAATTTCTGCAATACCTTGTCTATCCCTTCTGAGAATGTGGACACGGAACATTTCTTCACCACTCGTTTTGAGCTGCATGATTTTTTTGCCGATAAGAAAACTTTTTTAATGGAGAGCTTTTACCGGGAGATGCGAAAGAAACACCAGGTACTTATGCAAGGTGATCAACCGGAAGGCGGACAATGGAATTACGATAAAAGCAATCGCAAATCCTTAAAAGGAAATGAAGTTATTCCGCCACCGGTTGACTTTCATCACGATTATACCTCTATTTATATAGAGATTCAAAAGGCAGGTGTGAAAACTTTTGGTAGTTTTCAGGAAACGCACTTTCCATGGCCAACTACCCGAAAGCAGGGCTTGCAAGCGCTTGAGTATTTCATCACGCACCTCCTTCCCGATTTTGGCAATTACCAGGACAGCATGCACAGTCATTTCCGCTACTTATTTCACAGTCGCATTTCGTTTGCGCTGAATACGAAGATGATTAGTCCGCGGGAAGTCGTGGAGCGTGTTGAACTGGCCTGGAGGAGCGACCCGGTAAAAATCGGTTTGAATGCAGCAGAGGGATACATTCGTCAAATTCTCGGATGGCGCGAATACATGCGAGGTATGTATTGGGGACAAATGCCGCAATTCAAGCAGCTTAATTTCTTTTCACATACGGCTCAACTACCCGACTGGTATTGGACTGGTAATACAAAAATGAATTGTTTGAAACATAGCATCGGACAAAGCCTGGAAAATGCTTACGCACATCACATCCAGCGCTTGATGGTGATCGGAAATTTTGCATTGCTGGCAGGCATTCATCCGGATAAAGTGGATCAATGGTATCTTGGTATATATATCGATGCTATTGAATGGGTAGAAATTACCAACACGAGAGGCATGAGCCAGTTTGCAGATGGGGGATTAATTGGAACCAAGCCTTATATTTCCGGCGCTGCTTATATTTCAAAAATGAGTAATTATTGCAAAACCTGTTTTTATGATAAAACCAAACGCACGGGTTTCAGAGCTTGCCCTTTCAATAGTTTGTATTGGAATTTTTTAGACCGGCATGTGAAACAGCTTGCCGATAACCATCGCATGCAAATGATGTATGCATTGTGGAATAAAATTTCAAATTCAGAAAAGGAAAAGATTCTGATTCAGGCGAATGATTATTTGACGCATATAAATGAATTGTAGAGCTAAGAATTGGGAAAATTCATCTCAGCAAAACCCACCGCGTATATCAATGAAATAGATGTTATTCCTTTCCTCCGCCAGAACAGGAAGATGACTACGAACATGTTATGCTTATTCTTTGCACAATGCAGCTATCATTTCATCCATTTTTTGAGTTGTGTTTCTATCGGCGGGCCACGATGATTTCAAGTAGTGCGGATTAACACGCGTCAATGTTTGATTAACAATAACACTGGAGTGCGTTAATAAACTTTGCCTTAGCGCATCATATGGTAACGTATCTTTATGATATTGGCAGATGCCACACAACTCTTTCCTATTGCGAAACAACTCTTCAAGTTGCATTTCATATTCCATTAGCTTCGAAAAATCATTTCCGGGGCTGAACTCCCATGTCATATCTCCGGATGCCCATAATCCCGGATATCCATCGTTTAGCGCTTCATCTAAAGTAGCTTCCAGCTTATTCAACATTAATTTGACGTCAAAATCTCCACGTGGTATAATCTGTTCGGAAGATAAGATTAAGCGTTTGTTTTGAATTCCCATTTCTACATCCACTCCAATGGCAGCTAACGTTGAGCGCAGCCCTGCAATCATTGGCGAACTGTTTAGATACAAGCATCGGTAGCCTTCCAAAAGCTTTCGCTGAATGATCTCAGATAAAACGAGGAGCTTATGAGATGGCGGACCATCATAAATCAAACATTGGTGCCGGGATTCAGATTCCATAGCTTAAGAATATAAATGGGTGCGTGTAAAACCACTTTCATCAGCCTTCAATGTTCTTTTCTTTCTTTTGAGGAGGCTTTGCAGGAATGTAAGTGGTTCTATGTAATGTGGATTTTTATGAATTTTTCCGTTTAGAATAACGTAAGGATGTGTTTCGAGAATATCAGCGATCGCACGACCACTAAAACGATTGATATCATACATGCAAATCAAAGAACAAAAATACTTGGGGACAAGCTGATTTAATCGTGCTTCATATTCCATCAATTCATCCGTTCCACGTACATTTTTAAGCGCCCACACCATATCGCCGCAGGCTCTTAGATTTTCAAAACCATCATTTTGCGATTCAATTAATGCTTCTTCCAGGAGGTGATACATTTTTTCTGCTGCAAAACTTCCTCCTTTCAGATAGGTTTCATCAGCCGACAAGATTTTAAGCTGATTATTCGCCAATTTTTTTTCAACGCTAATTCCTGCACCTTTTAAGTGTTCTCGATGTTGAGAATGAATATTCGCTTCGAGAATATTAATCACTTGTTCATTACCAGCTAACCCCTCTTTGATATAGGGAGTAATTACATCGTATTGCTCCTGTTGGGAATCGAAAAAAGCGCAAATATGCATAGGATTCGAAAATCGCTCACCACATACGCAAAATGATTTATTTTTCATATGTTAAAATTAAAAAGAAAAAATAAAATTCAGACTGTCCAAAATATTAAGCAATTTTTCACAATCAATTTTTTGCCCAATTAATCTGTGCTTAAGTAATGTGAGCGCTCATGATTACCCATGCATATATTTCTAAGCTTTATGCTTCACATAAATTTTACACAATAATTTTACGATAAACTTCTCTGCTAAAAAAATCTACCCAATCCACTACCTGTAAAGTGATGAAATAAGCTTCGTCTTGTTTTATGATTAATCTTCAAGAAAGGACGCCCGGATACTGCAACGTAGCGGGACCCTAAGCCAAGCGGAGGGTACAAAAGAATAGCATGCTAATAGAAGGATGGCTAATTATTCCGAATGCAATTTTGAATAATTTTGAATTTTATCAACTCCTCTTCAATTAATCGGATCTCGTTTGCTATTTCTTCTGTTTGAGGATTCACACCTTTTAAATATTTCAACCGATCTTCCCATTTTGTGTAGACCTGGTTGTTTGGAATGGTATACTTCATCATGTTCGTAAAATTTGATGTAATTACTCATGCTAATTGTTCTTAATAATAAATCACAAGATCGTGCCACTGATTTTAAATAAACCAATTACCTTTTTGCTTTCACTTTCATCATCATCACTTCCTCCAGTTCTTTCTAAAATTCACTATCTCTGGTAGCTTTAGTCGCTTCAACTAACTATTTTTTACTTGCTTTTATTTGATATTTTTCTATTTCAGCATTGATCATTTGAATTTCTCTTTGTGTACCTTCCGTTTGAGGTTGTATATTTTTCAGGTACTGTAAGCGTTGTATACATTGTTCGTACTGATCTTTTGTTTGAATGTAATCGTTCATGTTTTTTTAGTTTTTAAGTGAACACTTTAGTTATGTAAAATTTCAATTACGTATATGACTGAATCATTTAAATTTTGATGCCAATCTTCCACAAGCTTTTACCTGGTTACGATTCAACTTATAGTAACCTATATGCAAGTTTGAATTCGATACAAAAATTCTATCTCACGCCTCAAGATGCGGATTACAATCCACAATGGCGATTTGCTTTTTACATTGAATATTTGTCTTGTATGAAGGAGGCAGCTGGGTTAGGTATTGCTATCAGATAACTATCGCAAATAACGATGAGTATTGGAAATTTTACCTCAGCACCATTCGACTCGAATGCTCTTTAAAATTTTTTTATAGCAAATTGATAAGCACCAGATTGAGGCTCGAACAGGTAGTATGAATTTTCATCTTTTCTAAAAAATTGTTTTGCATTTCCTTTTCCTAAATCAATTTCCGGAGCATTTGTAATATTATCACCTATAATGAAATACTTATTTCCATCAACCACGCGAAAAATTATTTTTGTATCAGATGAATTAGCAATGCAATAACTAATATTGTAGCGTTCGTAATTGGTTGTTGCAGTACTCAAATAAGCGGCAAATTGTGAAAATTCATCATATATGTTTTCAACTGCATATTTTCTGGGTGTTGGAAAAAACAACGTGCTTTTTGGTTCCAACTTGTTGTTAAAAACCCATCTGGTATATCCATAGTCATAATAAATGCTACCTCCTGCTTCGCCACCTGATCCAGGGTGATGGTTAAGAAACATATTTTCTGCCAGCAATTGGTAATCACCATTCCCATTTTTTTGGATGGAAACAATATTGAGCAGCTTACGATCCAACCTGCCTGCAAAAGGTATCTCCGGTGTTTCAAGTTCTTTGTGGTATTGATAAAGTATTTTTCCTTCAAAACTTACTTTAAAAACAAAATAACCTTCAATTGTTTGCTCATATGATTTCATTTTGGGATTAAAATAACCACCGGCAATAATGAGTGACTGATCTGTCGTATCAATGAGTATGGTGGACGTAATGTTTTGTAAATCCTGGCCAATTACCGGCAACTGAACAGTGAAGACACTATTACCATTTACCATCGAAAAGCAATGCAGCATTTCGTTTCTTTCCTTGTTGTTCTCCGTTAGGATTGTGTAAAACTTACCATCTGCTGTTTTAATACCGTAGTGCGGATAACCGTCTACAGGGTGATCCCATACCTTGTTGTAACTCTGAAAAAGTTCAGCTGGTTTTCTGATGAACCCGCGATATCGTTTACCTTTGGCGTCGGCAACGAAATCCATAAAATGGTCTTTGAATTCAATTCCACCATCATAGGAATAAAAATCAGATTCATTGGGATTTTTATAAGCATAATTGTACGCGTTTCGTTCCGGTGTTGATTTGTCAAATTCCTTATAGGATATTTCCTTTAAGTTATTATCGACCCTCAAAAAAGATCCGGCTTTCATAAAGCCTACAATTGAATAGAGCTCATAGCCATAACAACCTCTTGAATAGCAGTAAATTTTATTTCATCAGCTACAACAAAACCTTTTTCGTTTTTTATAGCAGTGGGATTTAGGCAAACGGTTTCAATTTTTATTTCCTGCGCAGACATTCATGATAACTATTAAAGTCGCAAATTTACAAAAAAAGAGCAAATCGTCGTTTGTATACATCAACAGCTTTGTGAACAGCAATTCTTGTAAAAAGATAAACTGCCTGAAAATGTTGTTTAAGTGGCTTAGTTGGCAACTATCGAACGAAGATTATCGCCGTTCTCCGGCCTCCCCGCCCCAAATGATCCGTTATTTTGTCAGCAGCATCGTAAATGATTTGGCTGAATCTACTTTTGCTCGCATTGTTAAGGCATCTCCGTTCGGCCTAGCGTCCCGCTACGTCGAGGGGGGTAATCAGTGATGAACAAGAGGAGTTGTATGAAGCGTACCTGAATTGGTGCACGAAGGTCTCCCAAACGGCCGTTTTTAAAGACCCGGTGTTATTGGAAGAATATGCGAATGAGATTTATTGGGTGTTGAAGAGCGAGAGCAAGAGCAAAAGCCAAGAGCAAAAGTAAAGAATGTCAAGATTTCCCTTTTTTCCAAATCCACACTCTCTTACCATTCTGTTAAAAGTTGCAATAACAGCGGGCTCTTCCGACAAACAAAAATTGATTTCGGTAAATTTAAAAAATTGTTAAAAAATTTGACCTATGCAACATATATCGTATATTTACGATATAAATCCAAAACCGAGCGTGTAAAATGAAATTACTATCAGCCATATTGGGTATTCAGATCCTGCTTCTTGTGACTGCTCCTTCATTACAACTTGTTTTTACTTCTTTAGCGAGTAAACAGTGTTCGAAATCCTGCTCCAAACACGAAACTAAAAAAAGGAAATGTCCTGATAATAAAAAAAGTAATTGTTGCGATATGGCTTGTAACCCTTTTATGTTTTGTTGCGCCGCTTCTGCCTTACT
This sequence comes from Bacteroidia bacterium, assembly GCA_035696085.1. Lineage (GTDB taxonomy): Bacteria > Bacteroidota > Bacteroidia > 2-12-FULL-35-15 > 2-12-FULL-35-15 > 2-12-FULL-35-15. Next base: position 15,339 of record DASRRA010000523.1, read on the forward strand.
CTCTCATTCAACGACGATTACTTCACCATTTACCTATTTCAGCCAAAAATATAATCTCTCCACAGAAGTCTTCCATTCTTACTTTTCTTCGGAGGCCTGGAAGCCGCCACGATCTGTTTGATTTAATTCAGTAATTGTAAATAAGTCAAACTATACTATTAAAAGTCATGAAAAAATATGTTTCTTTCATAGCTATATTGCTATGTACATTAGTGATCAATACGAAATCGATCACTGCTAATACGAAAGTGAACGGTAATCCTGCGGAATGCTCCTGCTGTAAAAAATGTAACGATCCAAAATGTAAGGAGCTTTGCAAAAAATGGTGCGGCATGAGTGACGAAGAAAAAAGCAGCGCAGAAGGTCAGAAAGTAAAAGAAGAATGTATGAAGCGCTGCAAAGAGAGCAAATGTGGTTCTACCGACTGCATGACCGCTTCTTCCTGCGGAGGTTCAGCTGATGCGAAAGGCTGCTGCAAGAAAAAATAGGTAATTGGTGAAGAGCGTTCCAACGGGAACGCTCTTTTTTTCAAAAAAACTTCTAAAAAAATTTGCAGGACGGAATATTTATCGTAATTTTGCGATAAGGTAATTAATCAAAAATGGGCATAACAAAAACAGAAGAATTCACTGTAAAGGATAATAAAATTGCTAAATACGCAAAGGCATTGGCTCATCCGGCTCGTATCGCCATTCTTCAATTGCTTATAAAAAAGCAGGCTTGTATCTGTGGTGATATTGTTGACGAATTGCCTTTATCTCAAAGTACCGTATCACAACATTTAAAGGAACTGAAAGAAGCTGGTCTTATAAAAGGTGACATCGAAGGTGTAAAAGTTTGTTATTGCATAGATGAAAAGGAGTGGGAAACTGCAAAAAATTATATCAACGCATTGTTCACCTCTTATACAAATAAAGGTAAATGTTGCTGATGAATATAATAAGGGTAATTATTGCTGGAAATACTATTTTTCATAAGTCTTCTTTAGCTGAAGAAAAATAAAAAATTTGCTTTAATTAATCGCAATTTAACGATAATATAAATTAAAAAAACAGAAACGATGAAACTATCAGAAATTAAAACACATTTGAGCTCAGCTACAAATGTTAACTTTAAGCTTGAAAACGGAACAACTGTTCCTGAACATTTTCATGTTACCGAAGTAGGCGTTATCACCAAACATTTTATTGATTGCGGAGGAACGGTACGTAATGAAAAGGTAGCTAATTTCCAGCTTTGGAATGCGAATGACACCGACCACCGTTTGAAACCCGGAAAACTGTTAAACATAATCGCGCTTTCTGAAAAGGTATTGGGCATGGAAGATTTGGAAATTGAAGTGGAATATCAATCCGATACTATCGGTAAATATGGTTTGGAATTTCAAAACGGCGGTTTTGTATTAACGACAAAGCAAACGGATTGCCTGGCGAAAGACAATTGTGGTGTGCCAGCCGAGAAACAAAAAGTAAGTTTAAGCGATTTGAAAAAGGAAACTCAGCCTTGCTGTGCTCCGGGCTGCTGCAATTAACGCTCATAGAATTATGATATACGAACCCATAAAAAAATATTGTGAGACGCTGCTGTCAGAGTTTCACAATATTCCTGACCAGCGAAAGCAAATTTTAGATAAAATTGTTGATTACAGCCGGGAAAGGATCCGGCGCAATGAGCCAGTCCAATTCGTATACATCTGTACGCATAATTCCAGACGCAGTCATTTCGGACAAGTGTGGGCCACTATTGCTGCCATTTATTTCAAAAAAGAGGTAACCGCCTATTCGGGCGGAACAGAAGCCACAGCTTTTAACATCAATGCGATGAATGCATTAAGGCGTATCGGTTTTCAGCTAAATAAATCAGCGGAAACGGCCAATCCAGTATATCAATTAAAATTTGGTGAGGATGAAAAATTAATAGAATGTTTTTCAAAAGTATATGATCATCCCGCCAATCCCCGCACTCAATTTGCAGCCATTATGACCTGTAGCGACGCGGAAGAAAACTGCCCATTTATACCGGGTGTCGATTTTCGGATTGCAACGACTTATGAAGATCCCAAAGTGTCCGATAACATGCCTTACCGGGATAGCACGTATGACGAGCGTTGCCGGCAAATAGCAAGGGAAGTTTTTTACGTATTCTCTAAACTCAATTAAGTATGAATAAATATCTGGCAGAAGCTATCGGCACCTTCGCACTCGTTTTTTGTGGAACGGGAGCCATTGTTATTAACCATGAAACAGCCGGAGTGATCACGCATTCTGGTATTGCCATCACATTTGGATTGATAGTCGCAGCTATGATTTATACATTGGGCGATATCTCCGGTGCGCATCTTAACCCGGCAGTATCTGTTGCTTTTTGCATCGCAAAGGTTTTCCCTGTTAAGGAGTTATTACCTTATATCATCAGTCAGACAACAGGTGCATTCATTGCAAGTTTCACACTTTACTATCTATTTCCAACCAACTCAACACTGGGAAGTACGCTGCCGGCAGGTCCCCCTTTACAATCTTTCATACTGGAATTCATTCTCACATTTCTTCTGATGCTGGTAATCATGCGCGTGGCAAAAGGAAGTAAGGAGCAGGGATTATTTGCAGGAATTGCTATTGGTTCTGTCGTGCTGTTGGAAGCGATGTTTGCCGGCCCCATTTGTGGTGCCTCTATGAATCCGATCAGGTCCATAGCACCTGCTATTGTTTCTGGCAACACGCAATCACTTTGGGTATATATACTCGCACCATTGCTGGGAGCAATAGTAGCCGTATATAGCTACGCCATTTTAAAAAAAGAACCTGATTCATCTTTAAGATCCTGAGAAAAGTAGTACTCGTTTACATAACTCAGCCGGAAGTCAAATCTTTTGATCCACGCCTGCTTTAATTTCCTCTATTAACTCCGGGTCCATGAACTGATAGTCGTCGGGAATATTTAAAACGACAATCTCTTTTCCGCTGGATTCGAATTCGAACTTTTCAAGTATTCGTTGTTTATGCCTTTTTTCCATCACAAAAATAATATCCGCCCAAATAATCATTTTTGCAGATAACCTAATTTTTGCTGATGGTTCTGTTCCAGCAGAACGGGTATTCAAACCCGGAATATTCTTATAGATCGCTTCTGCGGTTGGGCTGCGCCATTTATTACGGCTGCAAACAAATAATATATTCATCGAAAAATGATTTGGTATGGGATGATAGATCGAACATTGAGAACTGTGACTTATTTTGTAAAGGTTTAAGAAAGACGAATTGGAAATCAATAAAACAGACAATAAAAATTCATTTTCCCGTTAAAGATATTTATATTAGTACTTAAACTACTAATTGATCGAAGATTAATAATTAAAACCCCATGTATCATGAAAATTAAACTCCTGCTTTTCGCATTTATCTCTGTTTTGGCAACCACACAATCCTTTTCGCAAATAATAACATTTAACCTTCTTAAAGGTTGCAATTCTTATGACCGAACAGGTTTTACGGAAGAGTTTGCCAAAAAACATTTTTATATTGTTGAAGAATCCGTAAAAAAAGCAAATAATAAATTGATGGAAGGAGGTACGCTTTATAGTAATGAAAAAGAACGTGACCTGGGCATTGCTGAAATTAATGTATTATCTGTAATTAATGGAACAAAAAAAATTACGGAAATCTCTTTTCTGAAAGGAAGTAAACACGATTATACAAAAAATTATGGTGACCTCCATGCTCAAATGAATTCCATGTTCACCAAGACAGGAAGCTTCCAAAGTAAAAAATACAAAACCGAAGTGAATACATTTACGAAAGACAAAGTTTACTATTATGCTTTCAAAATCAAGGAAACACCTTATATTGTTATTGCTAATTATAAAATTGAGGCGGAGTATTTTTAAACTGAATAGCTTCCAAAACAAAACTCCCTGTAAAAATACTTATTTTACAGGGAGTTTTGTTTTTTAGTGGATTGGTATAAATAAAAAACTATTTAATGACCTACCCTATTCAGCAGGATGTAACCAAACAGAAACTCTATTTTGCGGACAAATGATACAGTAGTCACATTAAAAGTGTACGCAAATACCAAAGCAGGTTGCACATCACCGGATACTTTCATATTTAAAATACGTATACACAACAAACTTCCAGGAAACCCAACCTCTTTTTACCTGAATCCAACGCGGATTATTATCTTATTGGATCATACATTCATGATAAACCTCAAGGAAATATTCCAGTATGGGGTAATTGCTCTGGTCAGGTGTACACGATATCATTTGCGAATGGTTCTGGCGGTTGCCTAGATGTTCATCCCGATACGAACTCTTTTGGAAATTGCAACACAATTTACCGTTGAAACAGTAGGTATGCAGTGTTACTTATTCGTGCGTTCTTTTTATCATTTTGTTACTCCCAATATTCATGAAGATGTAATTGATTCAACCTTTGATAATCACTTTATCTGATTTCGCTTTTTCTACAGAATTGCTTTTCTTGGCATTCAATTTAAAAATATTTTTACCGATTTCAGGCATTGTATCTCCGATTAAAAAGCCAAAAGGAATCAATGTCTCGATTCGGTCAAATATAACCTTAACAATAGCAGTAAGAGGAATAGATAAGAACATTCCCGCTACACCCCAGATAGCGCCGCCAATTAAAACGACTACAATTGACACCAATGCATTCACTTTGACTTTCGAAGCGACAATTTTTGGAACCAAAAAATTGTTATCGATTATTTGAATGATCAGATAAGCAATCAAAACAAAAATGGCAGACATCGGATTGTCCGTCATAATTGCCATAATCATTGGAAGTGCAATAGCAACTATGCCTCCTATATAAGGAATCAAATTAAGAATTGCACCAATAACACCTAGTAATATAGCGTATTTTATCCCAAGCAGTAAAAGCGCAATGCTATTCATCGTCGCCACAATCGCCATTTCTATGAGCAATCCAACAAGATAGTTTTGAATCAGTACTTTTACCTGGCCTAATACTTCTGCTACCACTTGGTGTTTTTCCTTAGCAAATAATTTGGCGATAAATTCCAAAAGAAGTGGCTTGTAAAACAGAAAAAGAAAAATGTATACTGGTATTATAAACAGAACAACTAACACACTTGAGAGTGTTCCTACAGTTGTCCCTATCATTCCTCCGGCTCCTTGCAAACCATGCGCTTTTTGATCTGCCACCCATTTGTTTACTTTAGATGTAGAGACACCAAATGTGTTTGAAATCCAAGACAAACCCTGTCGCAAGAGTTCATTAAATTTTTGTTCCAATTCCGGAAGTGAGTCTCCAAACATACTCGCTTGAGACCCTATAAAGAATAAGATCCCTCCTATAACAAGAATCATTAAAAAAATTGCAAAGGCTATTGAAACGATCTTATTAATTTTATGTCTTGTAAAAAAATTAACGACTGGGTTTAGCAGGATTGCCAATATCCAGGAAAAAGTCAACGGAACTAGAATTTCCTGTCCTAAAAAAAGAATGTAAAAGAAAATAAATAAGCCTATTGTTACAACAGATAACTTTAGATAAAGCGGTAACTTGACCATACAAGAAGGATATTAAAAATTACTTATTAGTACAATACGACTTAACTGCAATGCCCAAGCAGCAAGTAAATAACAATGAATACTATAATTGTTGAAAAGCAGCCTGTTCCTAATTTTTTCGCACCGTATCCGGCAATCAGTCCTTTTAATAGTCTATTCAAAGTAATTTAATTAAATATATACGTATTCAAGAGCGTCAAGCAATTTCAATTCACATGCCGCGAAACGAACAGATGAAATACACTGATTCTACTGCATTTCGGAACTTAACCAGTTGTAATGCGAATAGACAGGTGAGTAATGTTATTCTCAACAGAGGAAGTTACCCATCCAGTTAAAATATTCATTATTAATGATTAAGTGCTGGCATACAGGTTGCTTCTGCCCGACCAATCAATCATTTTTACATAGCTCAAAACCGTTACAAATGTTTACCTGCTCTCTCAAAAAATCAATTTTATTTATCAATATTTTTTTTTACGCTTATAGTATTGCCGCTCACCCCAAGGTTGCTTCGGATCTGAGGAACCCAGATCATACTTACACGCTATCGGATAGTATGGCGGGTATTGTTATTTTAAACGAACAGGGATTTGTTGATTTTCCTAATACTTCGGGGATGAGCTATCACTATACTATCCAGTTTAAGGTATTGAAGGATACTGTGCTGAGAGGTGATTTTATCACCATACCGTATGAAGTTAGAGATAATATAGTTAAAGAGCGCATCTATGAAGTCAACGCTTTTGTATACGCTATTGAACATAATGTTTTAAAGAAAATAAATATTCCTAAAGAAAACATTTCAGAACGCCATATTCAGGGGATTCGCTTTGAAAAGGTTATTAAAGTTCCTAATCTAAAAAGCGGCAGCATATTGGAATATTCCTACAAAAAGCAAACGCCTTTCACTATTCGTACGGATCCTGAAGTGTGGTATTTTCAAAAATCGCTTCCTGTCAAATCTTCTGAATATTCATTATTAATACCTTCTTACCTCAGTTACGAAAACAAAGGCAACGGAACAGATTACTACTATGAAAATGTGAAGGCGGATACAACTACCACTACGGTAATAGGGCTGCCCACGAAAGCGGTCTTTTACCGCTTTGTAATGCACAACCTACCGCCCAACCCAAAAGATGATGGTATACTGGGCCCGGACTGTACATACAAAGAGAAATTTGTTCTAAGAAATTCATTTTACCCCCATAAGCCTACCAGAGCATTTAACTTATTGACCTCAGTAGATTCCGCGTTAAAAGATGAATTTAAATCCTTTGAACTTTATAATTCAAGTTACCAACGCGCATATAAAGAATTTGACGGCTATCGCAATCGACCGAATGACCAGAATAAGCTGAAAGATATTTTTGTTAAAGTATTCTTAACTGAACATCCATTATCAGATCTTCTTAGCAAGCAACAGGCAAATCTCACGCTAACAAAAGCGTTAACTGAAGCCGGTTTCGATTGCCATCCCGTGTTTCTAAATATATATGAAAACATAGATACTTCCTTTGTTACTGCCAGAGATTTTAATTATCAAATTAGCGGTGTAAATGTAAATGGGAAAATGATTTACATAGATGCTGTGGATTCGTTAACCTTGCGAGGTCTGCTTCCTAACTTTTTGATACACAAGAGCGGAAGGTTAATTTCTGCAGATTCCTCAAAATGGGTGGAAATCGATTCTGATAGAAAGATACTTCATCTTGAAAATTTAACTGCGGAAATTTCGAATGCCGGCGTTATTAATGCAAGCTATTTTTCGACTAAAAATGAGTATGCAGTGGATACTACAAAATTTACCCCGCTCCTAAGATCTTTATCGGATATCCAGTATACTGAAGTAAGGTCTGAAAACAATACAGAAGCCATTGAAAATAAAAAATCGTATAATTTTCGTTTTCAATGTATCATAAATAATGGTGATATTTACCTTTACCCTATAATCCCTTTACAATTCATAGATGACCAATTAAAAGGTTTGTCGTCAGATTGTGCCTTAGACTGGAAAATAAATATTGATCATTCTTACACGGCTTCATTTAAATTACCATCTGAATACTATGTTAGCGGCGCACCAACCTCGGAAGTAATTACGTTGATAAATGGTGATGCTAAGTTTTCTTATTTGCTAACCCGAAAAGATAATTATTTGAATTTAGTTTGTAGGCTCACTACCTACAGAACTAAATTTTTGAAGAGTGACTACGCACAGGTTCGATCTTTCTATGATCAGATTATGAGTAAACAAAATGCGATGGTAGTTTTAAAGAAAGAAAAGTAATTTTTCACCTTATTGTTGCGTTTCCAAGGCCATCCATCCCCCTATTTTACTGTCATTCAAACATTCTTCCTCCATTTAGCTTGCTTATTCGGATAATATGCGTACATTTGTTCCATCTTTAAGGATTGTATCTCAATCTGAATGTCTTCATCACTCGCCATTCAATTTTCCCTTACAATTTTACTAAGCGACAATGACGATGTCATATCAATGTGACATTTTCCAATTAAACAATTTAAAGTAATTATGACATTTAATGAATTAGGTCTTACAAAGCCATTGCTTATGGCTTTAAATGACATGGGGTATCAAAACCCAACTTCTATACAGCAACAAGCGATTCCACATATATTAAAAGGCAATGATGTGTTTGGTTGTGCACAAACAGGTACTGGAAAAACAGCAGCTTTCGCACTTCCCATTTTGCATCAACTTGCTTCTGTTCAAAATGAAAAAAAACACATCAAAGCGTTGATTATCGCGCCCACTCGTGAACTGGTTTCACAAATTGGTGAAAGCATCAAACAATACAGCAAACACTTGTCCATCGCCTCTGCCAATATTTTCGGAGGCGTTTCGCAACATCATCAGCAAAAAGAAATTGAAAGAGGTGTTGACATCCTTGTAGCGACACCCGGAAGACTGATGGACCTCATGCAACAAAAACTGGTAAAGTTGGATCATCTGGAATATTTTGTACTCGACGAAGCAGACCGTATGCTGGACATGGGATTTATCAACGATATAAAGCGCATCATTTCCCGCCTTCCGGCGAAACGACAAACGCTTTTCTTTTCAGCTACAATTGCACCCAACATTATGGCACTTGCTCAAACCCTACTTAAAAATCCGGTAAAGGTTTCAACAACCCCTGTATCTTCCACGAATGTATTGGTTGAACAAAGCTTATATTATGTTGCAAAAGAAGATAAAAAACGTCTTTTGACCTATCTCCTAAACGATGATAAAATAGGACATGTACTTGTTTTTACAAGAACAAAGCGAGGTGCAGATAACGTAGCAAAAGATCTTAATAAAAGTGGCATCAGCTCAGAGGCTATACACGGTAACAAGTCACAGGGCGCAAGAGAAAAATCGCTGGCCAGATTTAAAGATAGAAAAATACGTGTACTAGTTGCTACTGATATTGCTTCGCGCGGTATAGATGTAGACAGGCTCTCGCACGTAATCAATTATGAAATTCCGGAGCAAGCTGAAACGTACGTTCACAGAATAGGCAGAACGGGACGAGCTGGCTTAACAGGCAAAGCGCTGTCGTTTTGCACCAATGAAGAGGTTTCTTACATGAAGGATATTTACAAACTTATCAAAAGGGAGATTGATATTGTAGCTGTACATCCTTTTTCAAAACCTTCATCTCCTGTACAAATAAAAAAAATAAATTTTAAACAAAAATCAAAAACAATTAAACATGAAAAAAGGAACAGTAAAATTTTTTAACGAAGCAAAAGGATTTGGATTTATTAAAGGAGAAGATGGAGAAGATATCTTTGTCCATATATCAGCATTAAGCGAGGAAATCCGCGAAAACGACAGCGTTGTTTTCGATGTTGAAAGTGGAAAAAAAGGACTTAATGCCGTAAATGTGAGAATCGTTGCCTAAGTAATTCACTTCGGGAAACGAATCTTATAATAAGTACAAGGGAGCTTAGGAATTTAGTAAATAACTATAAATTCGTATGCTCCCTTTCTTTAATACATATCTTTGTAAAAATTCAAATCGACAACTAATGATTACAGAAAGAAACAACGTGCGCGTATTTGGAAAAGGATCTTCAACGATTTTATTCGCCCATGGCTTTGGCTGTGATCAGAATATGTGGCGTTTTATCACACCTGCATTTGAGGATGAATACCGCATTGTGTTATTTGATTATGTCGGAAGTGGTAAATCCGATGTTAAAGCGTATAATAAAGAACGTTACAGCAGTTTGCACGGTTATGCACAGGACATCATAGATATTTGTACAGAATTACAATTAGAGAATGTTGTGTTTGTAGGACATTCTGTGAGTTCAATGATTGGATTACTGGCTGCCATTCAGCAACCTCAGCTATTCAGTCAGCTCATTTTCATAGGCCCCTCTCCGCGATATATAAATGATTTGCCTGATTATAAAGGCGGGTTTGAACAGAAAGACCTGGAAGGGTTATTAGAAACGATGGACAATAATTACATAGGCTGGGCAAATTTCCTTGCTCCTGTTATTATGAAAAATCAGGAACGCCCTGAGCTTTCCAAAGAACTGGAAGAAAGTTTCTGCTCCACAGACCCTGTCATTTCAAGGAACTTTGCCAAAGTAACATTCTTCTCGGATAATCGAAAAGATTTAAGATTACTAAAAGTTCCTTCATTGATACTTCAATGTGCCGAGGATGCTATAGCGCCCGATGAAGTTGGCGATTACTTGGCCAGTCAACTTCCCAACAGTAAATTGGTTAAGATGAAAGCCACCGGTCATTGTCCGCACATGAGCCATCCAGAGGAAACCATTGAACTCATAAAAGAATATCTCCTTGTTGAGGCATAACTAAACTCTGCGATGCCACAGCCTAATACGGAACTTTACGATAATTCACCGGCATTCCTCTTTTCATTTTCTCAGGATAATCTATTGATCAATGCTATAAATCCTGCTTTTCTCCAGAAGTTGAATTACACATTCGCAGAAGTAGCCGGAATTAAAAAACTAACCGACTTACTAACGGTTGGTAGTAAGATATTTTATCAAACACATTTCTCTCCCCTTTTAATATTGCATGGAAAATTCAATGAAATTTTTTTATCCTTCATCACTAAGTCGGGTGAAGAATTGCCGGTCCTTTTAAATGTCAGACTGGATGAAGCAACCAGCTTGTTTCATTGCGGAGGAATACAGATCGAGCAGCGCAATCGTTTTGAAAAGGAACTGATAGAAGCAAAAAAAATAGCGGAAAATGCATTGCATGAAAATGAACTACTTAATCAATTCAAAAATGAGTTGGAATTAAATCAGAGCCTGCTTGAAAAACAATTGCAGGAACTTGAACAACGAAATAACGAGCACCAGCAGATTCATACAATCATCTCGCACGATCTACAGGAACCTCTCCGCAAGATCTGTATGTTTAGCGATGAGCTGTTAAATGAAAGTCGTTCATTGACAATAGAACAGTCGGACAGTTATCTCAAAAAAATAAATGATTCTTCTGTTAAAATGAGAGCGTTGATTATGCATCTTCAGCAATTTTTTTCATTAAACGAACGTCAGGTCCTTTCTTCTTCAGTAAATCTGAATGACGCACTAAACGATGCAAAATTTAAAAACCTGAAAGATTCGTTCATTCAATCCACCACCTATTTTGAAGTAGACCAATTACCCACATTAAGATCCAACGCTGCCCTGATGGTCAATGTTTTTGATGAGCTTATTAGCAATTCTATTAAATTCAAAGATCAACAAAAAAGAAATTTACAGATACAAATACGCTGTGATCGGATTATGCAAAATATTTTTAGAAAGCTGGAAGATAAATACCAGTACGAGGCGTATATCCGAATTCAATACAGTGATAACGGGTTGGGATTTGAACAACAGTTTGCAGATGAAATATTTTCTGTCTTTAGGAAAGCGCATATTAAGGAAGGCATGGGTATTGGATTATCGTACTGCAAAAAGATAATGGAACTGCACGAAGGTTCGATTACCGCTGAAGGAAGAAAGGGTGAAGGTGCTAAGTTTACACTGCTTTTTCCGTCCTCCCTGCAGGTTTAAATATTACAACGTTGGGTGTGGTATCCAGACCTGAAATGTATTTAAAAACTTTTCAAGCATTTTTCCAGGTTTGAATGCATCAAA
>DASRRA010000524.1:0-12067 GCA_035696085.1 Bacteroidia bacterium
CATCGGCAACAATGCGTGCAAAGAATTTATTTTCCTCCACATCCACATGTTCTCGCATGGAAATGATGTTGTACCCTTCGTTCGAAAGTACCATCGCTATTGCCGCAACCAACCCCACTTTATCCTTACATTGAATAACAATAATCATATTTTACTTCATGCGTGTTCTTTCAAGGATGGACAGCTGGCGAACCCATGTTGACGGGCCCGGGAATCCCTAATCTTTCCACGTAGCGCAACACTGTTCGCCGCTGATTTATCCAAGTTAGTTTATAGAGAGCTAAAAAATAATGACGCAAAACTAGGTCATATATAACCATATTTACAATATTCAACCGATTTTGTTGATTATTGACCTTTTTATAACTTTTTTATTGTAAATTTGATAGTATACGGCTCTTAAAGCCCCCTGAAAACTGTCAATTTTATATTTACAATACGCAAGACCATGAAAAACACAGCTGATAGCGAACACTTGGATTATATCAACAAGCAAATTATTCAACGCCTCGGTGAAGATGGCCGCATTCCTTTTTCGGAATTGGCAAAAGAATTAAAAATTTCAAATTCCCTGGTACATCAGCGGGTCAACAAGTTGCTGGAAGCGGATATTATTCAAGGCTATTCCGTAAAATTAAATGCAAAAAAAATGGGTTACAAAACCATTACCTATACAGGCATCGTAACCAAAGATGCGAAGTACTCCTATTCCATTGCGCAGAAATTAAAAACGTTTCCAGAAGTATTGGAGTGTCACTGGGTATCTGGAAAATATACTTTATTCGTTAAGATTGTAGCAGAAGATAATGATGATTTGCGCCACATTGTGTATGATAAAATTCATAAAATTGAAGGTGTGGGTAGTACGGAATCTTTTATCTCTTTTGGAGAAGCATTTGAAAAAACGATTTCGGTGAAGTGAAAAATAACACCCTTATTCGGTTGAAATGTTTTTCTAACGAAAAAATCAGGTTAAATAGTTCACACTCTTTTCCATTTTTAAAAATACTTGAGCATGTAAAGTCACACTGATTTTTACATGCTTTTTTATTTTTCTGTCCCACCGCCGATACCTACGTTCGCGATGGATCCTTTGCGAATACAAATTATGGAATTTCAGGAGGCCTAGAAACCCGCTGGGCATCCGGCACCGGAAACAATCGTGAAGTTTATTTTACCTATGATGTGAGTCAGGCTAGTCCAGCCGTTAAATCTGCAAAAATCAGGATTTATGGGGGCTATTCCGGTTCTGGATTACTTCCGGTTGGAATCTACTCCGTTTCCAATACAGCATGGGCAGAAAATACGATTACCTGGAATAACAAACCGGCTACTTCTTTCAATCCTATAACCACCGTTTTTATTAATTCTACAAATCAATTCTAGGAATTTGATGTAACAAATTATGTGAAAAACGAACGGCTTGCCGGTAAAACACTGGTATCATTCGCTTTAAAACACCAAGTGCAATCAGTCTTAGCTACTTGGAGTGCGAAAGAAGCATTTTTTCAGTATCCGGTAATGGAAATCATTAACGAATATGTTGGCAGGGAACAACCACCGACTGCTGTGATTAAGGAAAATGAAGTGGTAGTTTCCGAACTTGATGTATATCCAAATCCTGCTACTGAAAAACTTACGTTGAATTACAAAGCCAAACAATCAGAACAAGTAGCTATTTCTATTTTTGATTTGACATCCAGAAAAGTGGCTGATTTTACAGACAGATCACAAATAGGAATAAACACATTAGATATCAATCTACCGCATTTGGAAAATGGTATTTACTTTTTATCCGTTCAAACAAGTAAAGGACGCATCGGAAAAAAAATCGTCATTCAGAATTAATAATAGCATACTTAATTCAACTAAAAACCCCGAAAGTATATGCTTTCGGGGTTTTTAGTTGATGTAAAATAATCTTCTTATTGAACAATTAATTTCTCTGTGATTACTGTTTCCGCAGTCGCAACAGAAACAATGTAAACACCTTTCGGTAAATTGTTTTCAAATTCAAATTGTTTTTTAACCGAATTATTAGCAACTGCAACATTTTCAACTGTAATTGTTTTTCCTAATAAATCTGTAATGCGTATGTTTATAAAAGCATCGCTCACATTGCTTAGTTCTAGTGTTACGGATGAATTGTTTGTTGGGTTTGGATACAAATTGATGGATAAATCTCCTGTCATTTGTGCATTATCTATTAGAGCTGTTCTAGCTATTGTGTTTGCCGAACCACAATCGCTGGTTGTATTGCAGGCTCCTAAGGTCCATTCTACCGATGGTACATGTTGATTAATTAAAACAGCTGCTGCAGCCACAGGCAGACATTGTGTTTGTTGATTGGTTCCATTTTTTGTTACTTGCGTTCCGCATACAATTACTTTGTTATTGCCACAACGCACATCGGTCGCGCAAACGGTTACTGAATCTTTAGCAATGCACCCATCAGCATCTGTAACAGTTACGGAATAAATCGTTGTAGCAGTCGGACAAACATTTAGAATTCCAATTGTTGCAGCGGTATTCCATTTCAATTGATATGGAAATTTTCCACCTTGTACATTCGCCAATAAGAATGCACATTCCTGAGGTGTGTATCCTACATAGACACTTTTATCCGGCCCGGCATTCACCGCTAAACCTGAATTGGCACAATGGTAAGAAACATAGTTTGAAAGTTTGTTGCTTCCACTTAAACGATACGTTAACACATGGCTTACGTTGCTTGTAGCTGTAGCAATACCATTTTCCAATGGAGAGGATTGTCCGTAGTCGTTATCATTACAAATGGCGATAGTGCTGTCATTTACAATTGCTAGCCCTTCTGCCTTATCTAAAACAGATGGCCATCCATTCGCCAACAGATCCATTACCAATGTTTTGCTTACAGGTACAATGCTGTTAGCAGTTAAACCGGACAAATTGGTAAGGGCTTCTAATGTTTTTCCACTATATAATCCGGAGTGTACCGGGGTGGCTGTACTAATATCAATTTTATACAAACGTTTGATATCGGTTGCACCGCGAAGTCCTGCCTCTAACACCAAAAGTTCATTGTCATTTACGGCTGCCATATCCCCTATTTTCCAATCACGTAAACGGATTTGATCAGCACCTGTTCCAATTATACCATCATTCAGGTAAGCAAACATACGGGTTGAATTATCAGCAGGGTTAATTTCCAAAATACGATGAATTTGTGTTCCTTCACCAACTGCTTTCGTGGGATACAAAATAGGACTTTGAGTGATTGCATAAATTTTTCCACTGGGTGTGATCGCAATACCTTCAAACCCACGATTGTTTTTACGATATTTGAAAACAGTATCAATTTGCACATCGGTTGATTGCGCACCGGGTTGACTTGCGTAAGGTGTAAATCGTTTGATAACCACCCCACTTTGATTCAGTTTCCAGATGGTTGGTCCACCTTCCTCGCAGATCCAAAAGTTACCTTCTTTATCTACGATTAATCCTTCCGAATCAATTCCCCATACATCTTTAGGAGCAATCTTATTGTTAAAATTGGAACAATCCAAAACCGTATCTGTAGATGCTACCTCGGCAGCAGTACTTCCAAATCCAGTTGGATTGATAATTCCTGTAGCCGTTGTACCATCAGGTCGTTTCATGGTGATGGTTTGTAAAATAGTAACAATTCCATTTTCTACCCGAATGCGATGAATTTTAGGAGCATATCCAGGGAATGCATAAATTTTATCATAAGTGGGTCTGCAGGTAGCAGGGTTAGCGTTGGCAGCGTCTATATTTACGCCTCTGTCGGAGCAGGTCCAGAATTCTTTTCCATTGGTGCCTGGTATAGCGTACAATGCAGAGAAACCTGCTTCACGAAATTGTAAACCTTGAAAAGTGCCAATTGGTGCAGATACATTATTCTTATAGTCTTGTAAAAGCGTAATTTGAGCGTTACTACTTAAAGGAGAAAGTAACAGCAAACCAAAACTCATGCTTAGTGTACGTAATGTTCTTTTCATATTTTCTTTTTAAATGAATAAATATGAAAGCAAGATTACCAGAGTTATGTTATGCCGATGTTACAGAGAAATTATCAAAATGTTTCGGAAATAAATGGAAATCATTTATTTTTCATGGATACAGCAAACTTCTGCAATTTTTTATTCATTTTTCGCACTACCCTGTTCACTAATTTTTTTTTCAAATCGCTGCCATGAGTTCGCACAAAGTAAGGAAAAGGGTGTCTCAACTGTATAAGATCTTCGCTTCTGATGATCAGTCCTTCATAACCAAAGCTAGGTCCTCCATAATAGTTCTTTACTTGCTTTACATTATAATTTCCATCTGACTGCAGACTATAATGATCAAAATATGTGGCCGTGTCTTGTTCAACAACTCCAAAATCTGCTACTAGAAAACGCTGCTGATTTAGTTTTATGGAGGGATCCAGGTGAAGTTGATCATCGATAAAAACAACACTATCCAAGGATTTGTTTTTTATAAAATGAGAATCATAACTATAAAAAAAGTAAACGGGTGAAAATTTGTAATACTCCCGAAAAGCGTTAATTATATTCTGGTTTTCCCACGCCTGCTTTTTTTCGACCGCATCAGCTTGCTTATCCATCCCTCTTGCTCTGAGGCCAGAGATTGCATTTTGACTCGTTTTTAAACGGACCAGTAATGCTCCATTTTCCAATTGTTTAATTTGTGCTGTTGTTGTTTCTTTTAATTGCTTGTGAAAATTCTTCTTCTTCTGTGTTGAGTTATTTTGAGCAATTAATGAATTAACTGTGAAAATAAAAGCGAAGCTCAGTGCTATCCGGGATAATGTCATGTCAGGTACTTCAAAATGAAAATGTGTTGCTAAAGTATGCGAAATTAAGCTTAGTCTGGTAAACTATTTACTTAGGGGTATGATTTAGTGATCGAATGGTTCAGTAAAACTTATTGCTGATAACTTATCCATTTATTCGCAACCTCTTCATTTATTAGCCAGGATGCCTCGTTCTTAGTTGTAGAATAGGTATCATAAGATGAAACGGTTAATAATGCATTATTACCCAACCACCCTGATTCTTCCGAAATCGAAAGCAAGGTGTTGCTCCCGCTTTTTATGCGTTGCTTTAAAGCAGCAGCAAAAAATACACGCGATAAGGAATCGGATTTTCTGACATCACCCGAATGATCTTCATTGGGTTCAATTGCATAACTATACAATGCATGTTGCTTGCGTTTAGCAAGTACGCTATGTTCCATCAACTCCCGTGGAACTATGTTTTCGTATTTCTCTGTATCCAGTTCCGCGATCAGAAACAGGCCTGGTACTCCAATGTTATCAGCAGGTGTATCATGTAATGCCCATCCTCTGATATTTGAAAAGGCAATGACCCGATCCGGTTTAAATGCCGAAAAATTATACCCATAAATTCCTCCGGCTGAATATCCTCTAAATAGTAATGGTAATGCATTTACACTAGGAATTGAATTCCTGTTTGTGATGGCTTCCAAAGCCATTAATAAAGCTTGTCCACTCCCCTTTTCTGCTTCAAAATACAGGTCGAATAAATCAAGGCGCGGATTTAAATTTTCCAAGTGAAGCGCCATCAGCGCGACATTGTTTTGTTTGGCGAAATCCTGCCATTCCTTCGCGTAAACCAAACCCAAACCATTGCTATTGGAATGATTGGCCAACACTAAAATCGCCTTTAATCCCGAAACGTCAGCCGGATTAGGCAACCACAAGGTAAACTCTGCAATATCAAAATTACTGTTGCTACCTTTTAGGATACTACATGTCCAAGGATCGGAAAATGTACCCACGGACATTTGCTTTTCTTCCACAACTTCCTCCGGTTCATCTTTTGTTTTTTTGCAGGCGAAAAATAAAATAATCGCGAACAGGCATATAAGGCGGTGATATTTCATAGAATTGAGTTTTTAATGAAGGTGTGTAAAATTTTGGTATAATATTTCAAAGGAAATAATACCCTTAACTTGTAGCAATACGAAAATAGAGATAAAAACAAGATCCCATGAATCTTTCTAAACTAAAAAAGTGGCTTATCGATCGTCATATTCCGGTTCAGCTAATTGTATCGGTTGTTGCCGGAATCGCTACAGCAATGATCTTGTCCATTACTACACATGTAATCTTGCACATGGTCGGTTTTTACCCCCCTATCAACAAACCCATGCTTGAAACAAATCTGGTGATTATTGAGTTAATTTATCATAGCATTTATGCTGTAATCGGTGCTGTTGTAACGGCTAAACTAGCGGAAGAAAAAGCCAGGAGAGCAATATTTATTTTAGGAACCAAAGAAGCTATTATGTGGTTACTGGGTACCTTGTTACTTTGGCACCACAATCCGCCTTGGTATAATATAACAAAGGCCTTGCTCGGAATGCCGCTGGCTTATTTAGGAGGATTTATTTATCAGCGATACAAGAAGAAGAAAGAAAAGAAAGAAAAAAAATTACCTGCCTCTATCAACTCATTCCATTAGGGTTAAAAAGATTTATTATATAAATCTGATTTCTATACTACGTTCAAAGTTTTTCTAACTTTATACCCAGCAATCACTCTCTAGCATACCGACTTTTACGAAAAATCATATGATAAATAAACACATTCAAACCATTGCCGTACATGCAGGTGAACCAAATGATAAACATTCGGATGTCATTCAACCCATACATCTATCTTCTACATTTACCCGTAACACGGATGGTACTACCGGTGAATATATTTATACCCGTGCAAACAATCCCAACCGGCTGGCAGTAGAACAAAAAATGGCGGCTTTGGAAGGTGCAAAAACAGCAATTACCTTTTCATCCGGTATGGCTGCGATTAATGCCCTATTTGAAAACATACTTCAACCCAATTGTCACCTTATTCTTCCGGATGATTGCTACCATGGAACCAGACGTTTGCTCGATAATTTTTTCAAACGCTGGAATGTTCGGTACGACATGACCGACATGAGTAACCTGGAAAATATAAAACAGCTCATTCAACCCGAAACCCGTTTGATCTGGATGGAAACTCCTTCCAATCCCAAATTAAAGATCACTGATATTGCCGGTGTTGTCGCATTAAGTAAGATGCAAAACATCATTACCGTTTGCGATAATACATTTGCAACCGCTATTATTCAGAAATGTGTTGACATGGACGTAGATTATATCATGTACTCCTCCACCAAATTTTTTAGTGGGCATTCAGATATTTTAGGCGGTGTCATTATGACCAATCATGAGAATGAATTGAGCAACCGTATCCGGGATTATCAACAAAGTGCCGGTGCAGTTCCTTCCCCCTTCGATTGCTGGTTGCTGAACAGAAGCTTATCTACCTTCCCTTTGCGTTTTTCTGTACAATGTGCAAATGCAAAGGCGATAGCTGATTTTTTATCAACACATAAAAACATTGAAACCGTTTTTTATCCTGGTTTACCCACGCATCCCAATCATGATATTGCAAAGAAACAAATGAAAAATAGTTTCGGAAGTATTGTTTCTATTTTAGTAAAGGGGGATAAAGCACAAGCTATGAAGTTTGCAAGCGCATTATCCATTTTTAAACATGCAACGAGTTTGGGTGGTGTTGAAAGTTTGGTGGAGCACCGTCGCAGTGTGGAAGGGGATCATCCCGTGAGCCCTGATAATTTGCTGCGCATTTCTGTAGGTATCGAATTCGTTGATGATTTAATTGCGGATTTAAATCAGGCCTTGGCATCACTCTAAGATCTGATTGAATACATGAAGCGAATTCTTCCGACTATTGTTATCTCGCAGTTTTGTTGTACTTCCATGTGGTTTGCATGCAATGCCATTATGCCGGATATCATTCGGGAATTTCACCTGGATCCCTCTTTTTTGGCTGACCTTACCAGTGCTGTTCAAATTGGTTTTATCATTGGAACGTTAGTGTTTGCTGTGTTTACAATTTCCGATCGTTTTCCTCCATCACAGGTTTTCTTTTTGTGTGCCTTGAAAGCAGGCGTGTTTAATCTGGCCATCACAATTGATGGAATTCATCCGCAAGCGTTGCTCATTGCCCGATTCTTCACAGGATTTTTTCTGGCGGGTATCTATCCGGTAGGAATGAAAATAGCGTCCGATCATTATCAAAAAGGGCTTGGAAAATCATTGGGTTTCCTGGTTGGTGCACTCGTATTGGGTACGGCATTTCCTCATTTTTTGAAAAGTATGACCATGAGCCTTCCCTGGAAATATGTAGCCTACACCACTTCTTCCATCGCTGCTTTGGGTGGTTTAGCCATGGTGACGCTTGTACCGAACGGGCCTTTCCGTAAGAAGAGCCAGCAATTACAAGTGAAAGCTTTTTTACATGGTTTTAAAAATAAAAATTTCAGAGCCGCTGCATTTGGTTATTTTGGACACATGTGGGAGCTCTATGCATTTTGGGCCTTTGTTCCGGTTTTGTTATCCACCTATAAAAATTTACATCCTTCTGCTGGTTTCAGTGTTCCGCTCCTATCTTTTTTTATTATTGGAATAGGTGGTGTATCCTGTGCCTCTGGCGGATTACTATCACAATACATTGCGCCCAAAAAAATTGCTACTGTTTCACTAGCGCTATCCTGTTTGTGTTGCATTTGCTCTCCCGTGTTTATTCTGAATGATTCAGTAGGTTTACTGCTTGCTTTTTTATTATTCTGGGGTTGGTTTGCTACCGCTGATTCACCCATGTTTTCTACACTTGTTGCTCAAAATGCACCGGAAGAATCAAGAGGGACTTCACTTACGATTGTGAATTGCATTGGGTTCTTCATCACCATTTTTAGCATTCAATTAATGAAGCTTTTATCTGAACATATGAATGCTAATTATATGTATATGGTACTGGCCATAGGACCCATATTGGGTCTCATTGCTTTATTAAGGAACAAACATTCTTAATTTTCCAACCGTTAGTTAAATACAACGACCGTTTAATAATTAACGGGGACATAGCATTACGAAATGATCTACTTTTGCCAAAAAATAGTTCATGAAGATACACTTTACTTCTCTAAAAAAAATTGCACTCGTCTCTTTTATAGCTGCTTCCTCTAATGGCTTTGCTCAGTGTGGTAATATTGGTTTTGAGTCCGGCACTACAACCGATTGGACTTGCGGATCAGGAACATTTGGAAAGACTAACGTACCATCTTGTATGCGTTACAATTACCCTCTTTTAATTAAGTATGATGGAAATTGCTTAAATCAGGGAGGAATTGATGGAACAGCCACACCAACGAATGGAAAAAATAACAGGCATACATTAATAACAACTGCATCTGGCAATGATCCGAATTCGTTGAATAAAGTTTCTTGTTTGGCTCCTGCAGCCATGTTTCCAAGCGGTGTAAACAATTACTCTTTTCGATTGGGAAATGCTGTAACTGTTAATCCAATGAATGCTCCTACCGATTCACTTGCTTCTGCAGAAGGAATTAAATTTAAACTGAATGTAGATTCTACGAATACCGGATTGACCTATATGTATGCTGTGTTCTTGAAAGAAGCAATGCCTACAGGTCACTCTCCTAGTCAAGAACCTCGTTTTATTGTCAAAATAATTGATGCAAATGATAGCATTATTAAATGTGATTATAAGCTGTTTATGGCAGATGCACCAACACTGAAAAACGGTCTTCAGGATGGTATCGGAACTTGGAAATATTCGGATTGGACAGCCGTAAAATTGAATTTAACAGCACACATTGGAAAAACAATTACAATAGAATTTATAACAGCAGATTGTTACCCATCAAACTTACAGATAAGTTCTACAAATGGTGTATTTGATACCATTTGTAATAATTCTACGCCTGGTAGCCACTCCGCATATGTTTATTTAGATATGTACTGTGCACCCTATACAACTCCTTCACCATCTACCGCTTGTATAACATATTCGAACCTAATACAGGTTTGTGCACCCTCAGGTTACGCCGCATACAATTGGCCTGCAAATCAACCTGGAATTCAACCTCCTTTAGATAAACAATGTGTTACGATTGTTAATCCCAAAGCTGGAAATAGCTATACAGCCAACTTAATTTCGCTTAATGGAGCTTGCACTACACCCTACTCAGTAACATTAAAAGAAAATGATTTCCAATTAACTCCTGATACTTCTGTTTGTGAAAAGGATACGATTTACTTAAGAGCAGTTCCTGTAAACGCCGGCAATTATGATTTCAAATGGGAACCGGGAGTTGGTCTAAGCCGTTATGATATTCCAGACCCGCTTTTCTTCGGAGGAAGTATGACCTACACCGTTACAATGACGGATAAAAATCCTGGAGGCTGCAACCGTATAGAGACAGTTGGGATATTTGTAAAACAAAAACCTGTCATCACTGTTTCAGATACAACTATTCATCAGGGTGATACAGTGCTATTAGCTGGTATAATCACCGGACCTACAGGTGGAGTTTGGCTTGGAGGAACAGGAACATTTATACCGGATCGGTTTGCTTTAAATGGAAAATATCTTCCGAGTGCTGCTGAACAACAGGCTGGAATCGCCAAGCTAACCTTAAAATCCGCAGATACATTAAGCTATTGCCAGATCGGAAAAACAAAAACAATCACCATTCTCCTGGCTACTCAAATAACTACTTTGAATGGAAATAATATATTCATGAACGTGTATCCGAATCCCTTTAACACTTCAGCCAATATAGAGGTTTCAGGGTTAAACAATTCTGCTTTTGTTGAATTGCAACTGTTCGATTATTTAGGAAAAATCATCCGTTCACAACAATTGCAAAACGGAACTCAAAAATTGGAGCGAAATAACCTGGCTAATGGAATGTATTTCATTGAAATCAGAGAGCAAGGAAAGTTAATTGGCAAACAGAAAATTATTATTAACGATTAAATAACGCTATGATCTCAAAAACTTCTATTTTAAATTTCAGCACTTTTTGCTTCTTCCTTCTTTGTAGTATTTCTCAAACGTTTGCACAGCAAAATGTTGGGTTTGAAGACGGCACAACTGCCAACTGGACATGTGAATCAGGAACTTTTGGAGAGACAAAACCTGCAGATTGCGACTCAAAACTTCCAGTAGTTCTTACCGACGGAGCTTGTCAAAATCAAGGTGGATTGGATGGTACGGTAAACCCTGTAAATTATTCACAAAACAGGCATACAATCATGTCGCAAAAAAATGTGAAGGACCCTAACTCAAATAACGAAGTTAACGTTGTCGCTCCTGCGGCATTATTTCCAAGTAACACAAATAATTATTCATTTCGAATTGGGAATGCAGTGGGCGGTGATATGAGTAATCCAAATAATTTAGCGTTTGCGGAAGGTATCAAGTACACGTTTATCGTAACAAAAGAAAATGCTGGATTAACCTATATGTTTGCCGTTTTTGTAAAAGAATCAGCTCCTGTTCTTCACCCACTCAATATGGCTCCAAGCTTTGAAATTAAATTAACAGACCAGGCTGGTACGATCATTCCTTGTGGTTATTATCAACTCGTTGCCGGATCAGCATTTGGTTTGAAAGATGGTTTAGTAGACGCATATGGAACTTGGAAATATGCCGATTGGAAAAAAATAGCTTTGGATTTGAGCGGCTATATTGGCCAAAGCGTAACGATAGAATTCAGAACACACGATTGTTTTCCTTCCGGTACGACGACAATTACAAAGGATAGTTTACACATCGATACGGTTTGTACTAATTGGATGGCAGGTTCACACGCTGCATATGCCTATATCGATTTGTACAGTACACCTGTTGAAATTACAGCTCCATCTGTTTGCGCGAATCAGACTTCTGTTGAATTATGTGCCCCTTCAGGTTATGCTACTTATCAGTGGCCATCTGGTCAGCCTGGGATTGTTCCGCCATTGAACAAACAATGTGTGACAATCAATAATCCGAAACCAGGAGATATGTACACTGTAAATATGACCTCGATTGCCGGTGGTTGCCCTACAAGCGCTAAAGTTGCATTAAAGGGTGCAGATTTTCTTATTAAGGATACCTCTGTTTGCTTTTATTCCGGTCCTTTTAAATTAAAAGCAACTCCGATTACAACGGGTA
>DASRRA010000525.1:0-8461 GCA_035696085.1 Bacteroidia bacterium
AGTTCCAACCCTTCTGAAATCTGATCTAAATCCTGCTTTTTCAGCGGTTTATCCAATTCCACATGGTATATCTTACGAACACCGTATCGTGGGTGGGTTAATTTTTTTGTCAGTTCCCCATCATTTGTAAACATAAGCAAACCTGTGGTGGCACGGTCCAAACGCCCTACCGGGTAAATACGTTCTTTGCAGGCATTTTGTACAAGTTCCAAAACCGTTCTGCGCTTTTGAGGATCATCAATGGTGGTGATATAATCTTTTGGTTTATTTAAAACCAGGTATACCATTTTTTCCTTTTTCAAGGTTTGTCCACCGTACTTCACAATATCTGTGGGCTTTATACGGTACCCCATTTCGGTAATTGTTTTTCCATTTACCTGTACCACTCCGCTTTCAATCAACTCATCTGCCTCTCTGCGGGAGCAGATACCAGCATTTGAAATGTATTTGTTTAAGCGTATTGTTCCATCTTCTTTTTCACGGGAGCGTTGTGGTTCCGCATTTTTTGAAGGGTTAAATTCTTTTTTTACATACGGTTTCTTTGTATAAGCCGGGCGTTTTTTTTCGGAGTAGCTTCTTTCTTCTTTTCCTTTTTTAGCTTCTTTCCCATAATTAAAATCCTGCTCATCCAAATCATATGGATTTACTTCTCTGGGCTTAGTTGAATAGTCAGATTTATTTCCAAATGACTTACCCTTTTTAGCAGGTCTGTCATTGTCTTTATCTTTTTTAAAGGCGCTGTATTCCTTATCCTTCCAGCCTTTTTCTTTGGGGGCATCCTTTTTATAGCTGCGTTCTTTTTCTTCAAAATCACGTTTACGGGAAGTTGAAAAATCAGATGGGCGTGCATTGTCACGATATCTTTTAAAAGAAACGTCCTTATCTTTTTTGAAAGCAGGTTTCGAAGCACTTGTTGAATTTTTTTCCCTGCTCTCCCGCTTCTCAACATCGCGATCTTCCGAATACGATTCTTTTTTCGGTCTTTTAAAAGTATTCCCTTCTTCTTTTGGTGATCGTTCTTTTTTGTCACCAAATTTCTTTTTGCCTTTTGAAGAAGGACGCTTGTTGTCTCTAGTCATGTACTTATTTTTCTGCAAAGCTACGAAAATCAAGGTGATAATGCAATTATATACGACCCCTACCGGTAGCGGAATACAGCTTGCACACCTATTTGGGCTATTGAGATGTGATCTTTAGCCGGGGCGTTGCTAAGAAATAGCTGCTCTTGCGATCTGTTATTTTACAAGCTAATTTCCAAATAAGAACGCGCCTTCAATATGGTTAATGGTAGCTATATCATCTGTTTTATTCATGAGAATGGATAGGATATCAAACCTAACCTCCAGGTCCAGCTGTTTTTGCTGGATATAACTATTTGCTGTTCTTCTCAAATTACTTTGTTTTTGTTTGGTTACAAACGTTTCCGGTTCTCCAAAAAAATTGCTGGTTCTTGTTTTTACTTCTGCTAAAACTATTACGCCTGAGTGGACGGCAATAATATCTGCTTCCAGGTTTTTGTATCTCCAGTTGGTTTCAAGGATGGTGTATCCTTTGTTTTTTAAAAATGTGACTGCTAATTCTTCGCCTTTTGTGCCGAGCTCATTGTGTTCTGCCATAATCGTTGTGTGTTATAATTAATTTAGTTTTTCGTAAAACAAATTGATTTTTTTAATGTATCTTAACTCCGTACTATTTGTAACATTCAAAATAACCAACCCTCGAGGTCATATGAAAAAATACATCTTACAATTTTTTGGGATACTGATTTTCATTATCGCATCTTCTTCAAGGATAAATGCACAATCGTTTGAAGGGATGATAGAATTTAAAAAAGAAACCCCTACCGATACAACCAATTATGTTTATTTTGTAAAAGGTGATTTGGTCAGAATTGATGAAATTGGAACAAAATCGCATAAAGCAGAAGGCACTTATTTAATTGATATGGATCAGAAGACCATGAAATCGCTGAACCACGATCGTAAGTTATACATGGATCAACCGACACCTCCTGCACCTGTATTGAAAGGCACCTGTACCGTTAAAAAAGGAGAGGTAAAAAATTTACAAGGCTATAAATGCGTGCAATATATTGTTACCAATACAGAAGAGAACACACAAATATCCTATTGGATAGCTGATGGTAAATTTTCTTTCTTTGAAAAATTATTACGTCAGCTCAATCGCAAGGATAAGTCATCCGTTTATTTTCTTCAGATTCCAGGTATTAAAAACACTTTCCCTATGCTTTCCATTCAGCAAGGTTTGGATGGAAAAGAGCAAATGCGATTAGAGGTAACAAAGATCACCAAGAAGGAAATTGATTCTTCAATGTTTGACTTACCAAGGGATTATAATAAGTTTGAAAATTAATCGGTGGGCTATTGCTAACAAGCTCTCGAACAATTATCGACTTCGCTGCGCCATTGATAAATCTAAAGGTGGCTTGCGATCGAACTGATAATAAATTCCATGAAAAAATTTCTATCCTTTTTCATTTTCTGGGGGTTTCTAGGTTCTTGTACTACAGAAACAAAACAAGAGAAAAAAGAAGCAACACCAGATTTTTGTTCCCTTATACACCTCGACACCACAGCTCATCTTTCGGAAATATTAGCGCCTCTTGAAAGTAAGATGCAACACCAAACAGGAGTCTTTCCCTTAGAGAATGGTGATGAAGCCATGATTGCAAGAGCCTGGTTAAGTGAGAACGCAGAGAAGACGATAGATGTACAATATTTTATTTTCTCATTGGATAATGTGGGATTGATTGCGGTGGATTACCTCGTTCGTGCGGCAGATCGTGGTATACAAGTGAGAATTTTGGTGGACGATATTTTAGTGGAAGCGGATGAGGAAAAGTTATTGACGTTGGCTTCGCATAAAAACATCATAATTAAAATCTATAACCCCGTTGTAAACATTGGTAAAACACTTTTTCAAAAAGTGAAAAGTTTAGAAACAAATTTCAGAGGAAGTAACCAACGCATGCACAACAAAACATTTATTGTAGATGGGAAAGTGGTAATTACGGGGGGAAGAAATATTGCCGATGAATATTTTGATTATGATCATGAGTATAATTTCCGCGACCGGGATGTATTGCTAATTGGCGGCATGACAGATAGTGTTGAACACTCGTTCAATATATTTTGGAACAGTTTTTTGAGTCAGGATGTAAAATCCATTGTTGATTCAAGCAAGCAAAAGTTAAATGCTCCTGAACGATTTGAGCAACTGCATCAATATGCATGCAATCCGGAAAATTTTTGGCCTCAGGTAAGAGAAAAAATGAAGCAGATACCACTTGCTTTTAAACAGATTCAAGAATCAGGTGATTTGCAATGGGTGGATAGTGTCTTTTTTGTGAGTGATGCTCCAGGAAAAAATGATGGCTCCCACGGACTAGGTGGCGGCGGCAATACAACCACTGCTTTACTGAAACTGGTGCAACAGACAAAAACATCCGTTGTCATTCAATCACCTTATTTGGTGACGACCGATCTGGGGAAAAAATTATTTAAAACCACAATTGATCGCAAGGTGAGTGTAAAAGTGATGACCAACAGTTTGGCTTCAACTGATAACTTACAAGCGTTTAATGGCTATCAGCGGGATCGTGAAGCGCTGTTAAAAACGGGAATACAAATATATGAATACAAACCCACTGCAGCTGTACGGTATAAATTGATGACCGGAGCTCTGCAAAAGAAAATGAATTTTTCTCCTATTTTTGGTTTGCATGCCAAAACAATGGTGATTGATGGACGCATAACCGTGATCGGTACCTTTAACCTGGATCCCAGAAGTGCGAATTTGAATACAGAATGTGTGACGATCATTTATTCTGAAAAAATTGCCCAACAAGTATTAAAAGAAATTAAAGAAGAAATGAAACCGGAAAATTGCTGGGAAACGACGTTGAATTTTAATCCGGACAAAGAAGCGGGGTTGAAGAAGAATGTGAAGATGAAAGCAATGCGGGTGGTGCCGAAGGATATTTTGTGATGAATCTTGAAATAAGAAGTGAGAAAGGATAATGAGAATATAAAAAGTGAACTTAATTTATTTAGAGCGAGTGTGAATTTGCTCTTACTCTTTATACTCGCTCTATTTTCCCGCCTCCGCTGAAGCTTTGGCGGATAGAAGTGGTTCCGGCGGGAATCGAACCCACATCAAAAGTTTAGGAAACTTCTATTCTATCCATTGAACTACGGTACCAATAATAGCAGCAACGCTATTTTATTTTGCAAAGATAATGTTTCAAATGTTTTTTACAATTTGTTTAATTTAAACCTTTCAGGTTGAATTCTATTAACATCATTTTAAATGAAACAGATCTTCAACTCATTCCTTTAAACCTGACAGGTTGCTTACAAATTCTGGATAAAGTAATCCGTGATTTTCTGAAACAAATGTTCCCGGTCTTTACCCAACACATTATGCTCATGCCCGGGGTAAACAAAATAATCAATTTGTTTTCCTTTGTCTACACAAGCTTTTATATACATGAGGCTGTGCTGCCATACCACCACATTATCCTGTGTGCCGTGTATGATCATTAACTTGCCTTTTAATCTATCTATATATGGAATCAATGCCGCTTCTTTATACCCTTGCGGATTTTCCTCGGGCGTATCCATGTAGCGCTCTGTATACATTACTTCATAATAGCTCCAGTCAATCACAGGCCCACCTGCTACCGCTACTTTAAAAATTCCAGGGTAACGCGTCATCATCGATACGGTCATAAAACCTCCATAACTCCAGCCGTATAAACCCATTCGAAGTGTATCCACAAATTTTAATTTCTTCAAATAATTGACACCTACCAGTTGATCTTTCATCTCACCTGTTCCTACCTGCCGGAAAATGGCTTGTTCAAATGCTAAGCCCCTGTTTGCGCTTCCTCTTCCATCCAAGGTGAAGAGAATAAATCCTCTTTCCGCCATATACTGAAACCACAAATCTGCTGCTGCTCCATTCCAGCTATTGTTTATGAGCTGAACATTGGGACCATTGTATTGCCAAACAATGACCGGGTACTTTTTGGTCGAATCGAAATTCGTTGGTTTGTACATTCTGCAAAATAAATCTTCCCCGCTTTCACTTTTTAATTTAAAAATATTCATGGACCCTAATTGATAATCTTTCAACGGATTCTCAGCAGTTAAGAGTGTATTTACTTTTTTTCCTTGCGTGGAATAAACAGCTATTTCTCTTGGAACATTGGTGCTTTGAAAATTATCCAATGCATATTTTCCATCTTCACTTAACCAGGAAATGCTTTTATCTTTTTCACTGTACCAGGGAGCATGTGTTCCTTCACCGGTTGTAATACGGGTGATCTTTGCTTTTTTGAAATCAACACTGTATAAATTCCTGGTGATGGCTCCTTCTGCTGTGGAGGAGTAAAACACCTTTGTGCCTTTTGCATCAAATCCACTTACGGAAGTAACCACCCATTTTCCTTTTGTTAGCTGCTTGCATTCTCCTTTCAGATTGTACAAATACAAGTGATTATAGCCATCTCTTTCCGATTGCCAAATAAATTGGTCGGGATGGTTGGGTACAAAAACCATAGGATTCATCGGGTGAACATATTTATCATTCTTCTCCTCAAATAGTGTTTTTTCAAAATAACCAGTTACTGCACTGTAGGAATTGAATTTCAAATGATTTTGTTTTCTGTTTAGTACCGCGATGTAAATATGTTGCTCATCCGGGCTCCAAGCAATGTTTGTCAAGTATTGTTCTTTGGGTTCACCGGTTTGCAGAAAAACTGTTTTGCCAGTTTGAACATTGTATATACCAACGGTTACTTCATGGCTCTTATCTCCGGCCATGGGGTATTTGATAATGTTACTTTTTGCAGGTCTTACTGTCCAATCAATGATGGGATAATCCGTCACCATACGTTGGTCCATTTTGTAGAAGGCAAGCAAATTACCGGTTGGTGACCAGAACGTTCCTTTCATGATTCCAAATTCTTCCCGATGAACAGCCATACCATTCACAATGTTTTCATCTGCATCGTTGGTGACAATCAATTCGTTTTTTCCGTCGTATACAAACAAATTATTTTTCACCGTATAGGCCATGTAATTTGTTTTGGGTGCCACATCTTTGCCCTCTGCTAACTCATTGATATCAGTAGTACGCTCAACTGTAATTTGCTTTTTGCTGATATCATAAAGCAAGGTTTTGTTTTGTATGTCAATGTTAAACTGATTCTTATTTTTCCATTGAATGGCGGGATAACTCGACAACGATGCTTCATTGATGGTTTTCAATGCTTCATTTAGCAAGGCGATTGAAATTTCCTGTTGAGGTATTTTTTGTGTTGCTTCCTGAATAATTAAGGATTCGGCCTCCCCTTTTTTTTGCACGTAAGAAAACAAATCGCTGCCTTTTATCCATTGCAGTTGTTTGAGTTTGGCAGGAGCAAGCGTTGTTTTGTTTTTGGTAAGCGCATCTTCAATGGTCAGTAATTTTGTTTGTGCAAAAGCAAGATGCAAATAAAAAAATAAAATGAAAAAAGTAATTGTTTTTTTCATGAATGCGTTATGGTTTTAGAGTCTATAAAAACAGTGGATCAATTATTTAATAATTGATCCGTTGTTACTTGTTGCTTCAACAGGTGCGACAAAACTAAGTTCTCCGCTTTTATTTTCAGCCATTAAAATCATTCCCTGACTTTCAATTCCCTTAATTTTTCTTGGTGCCAGATTCACCAATATGGAAACACGTTGCCCGATAATGTTTTCTGGTTTATACGAACCCGCAATTCCGGATACAACAGTACGTTTATCAATACCCGTATCAATCAGTAGTTTTAATAATTTGTCTGTTTTAGGTACGCGTTCCGCTTCCAGGATAGTGCCTACGCGGATGTCCATTTTGTTAAAATCATCAAAAGAGGTTTCTCCTTTTGCAGGCTCTATTACTGCTTCTTGTGCTGCTGCGTTTGCTAGTTTTGAATCTTCCAATTTTTTTATTTGTAAAGCGATTGTTTCATCTTCTATTTTTTCAAATAATAATCCGGCTGCGTTTAATTGATGCCCGGCTTCCAGGTTGTTGCTATTTTTGGCATCTTTCCATTTCAACTCTTTTTTCAATTGAAGCATCTCTTTCATTTTATGAGCTGTAAATGGAAGAAATGGTTCCATTAAAATAGTTAGGTTAGCAGCAATTTGAAGTGAGAGGTTCATAATTGTTTGCACCCGCTTTTCATCCGTCTTTATTAATTTCCAGGGCTCCGTGTCAGCAAGGTATTTATTACCCAAACGCGCCAGATTCATTAATTCCGACAAGGCTTCACGAAAACGATATTGCTCTATGCTTGCTGAAATTTTTGCCGGAAAAGACACTATCTCTTCTATCAACGCTTTGTCTTCATTTGAATAGTCAACCGCCTGCGGTACTTTTCCTTCGTAAAATTTATGGGTTAGCACCAATGCACGATTGACAAAATTCCCTAAAATGGCCACAAGCTCGTTGTTGTTCTTTGCCTGAAAATCTTTCCAGGTAAAATCATTGTCTTTTGTTTCCGGTGCATTTGCACAAAGTGCATAACGAAGCGAATCCTGTTTATCTTTGAATTCAAGCAGGTATTCATGTAGCCAAACTGCCCAATTGCGGGAGGTGGATATTTTATCACCTTCTAAATTCAAAAATTCATTTGCCGGAACATTTTCCGGTAAGATATAAGATCCTTCTGCCATCAACATTGCCGGGAAAATAATGCAGTGAAATACAATGTTATCTTTCCCGATGAAATGAACCAATTTGGTTTCTTTATCTTTCCAATATGGCTCCCAGCCTTGACCTTTAAATAATTCTTTTGTGGCAGAGATATAACCGATTGGTGCATCAAACCAAACATACAGCACTTTTCCCTCTGTATCTTTAATCGGAACTTTTACACCCCAATCCAGATCACGCGTCATGGCGCGTGGTTGTAAGCCTGCATTCAACCAGCTTTTACACTGACCGAATACATTTGTTTTCCACTCTTTATGTGAATCAACGTATTTTTCAATATCAGCTTGCATTTTATCAAGTGGCAGAAACCAGTTCTTTGTTTTTTTCAAAACCGGTTTTTCTCCGGATAAGGTAGATCGGGGATTAATCAGATCAGTCGGATTCAATGTACTACCGCAACGTTCACACTGATCGCCATACGCATTTTCATTTCCGCATTTCGGGCAGGTTCCTACAATATAGCGATCCGCTAAAAACTGGTTGGCTTTTTCATCAAAATATTGCTCCGTCACCTCTTCCGTAAAAACGCCTTTATCGTATAATTTTTTAAAAAACTCCGAGGCTGTTTCGTGGTGAATGGCTGCTGATGTACGGGAATACACATCGAAAGAAATTCCAAATTCTTTAAATGCATCGCCCATTATCTTGTGGTATTTATCTACCACTTGCTGAGGCGTAATGCCCTCTTTTTTTGCTT
>DASRRA010000526.1:0-5228 GCA_035696085.1 Bacteroidia bacterium
AAACATTGCAGTTTGGAGAAGGCGAAAATGAAACCAGCAGAAATGCATTGGGTTTTCATATTCCGGGAATGTTTGATAAAATACTCGACATTGATGAATGTCATCTACAGGAGCATCCCTCCAACGCCATTCGCAATGAAATAAAAAGGTATGCATTGGAACATCGCATTCCATTTTTTGATTTGCGTGAACAAGTGGGTATGCTTAGAAACATTATTATTCGTAGCACTTCTACAGGTGAATGGATGTTGATTGTTTCTTTTCATTACAATGACAAACCTGTTATTGAAAATTTGCTAAAACATATCTGTGAAAAATTCCCACAGTTGAGCTCCGTTCATTATGTGATTAATTCCAAACGCAATGATACGATTTCGGACTTGGATATTGTGCTTTTCAAAGGCAAGGATAGCATTTATGAAAAGATGGAGAACCTGCAATTTAAAATCAGTCCGAAAAGTTTTTATCAGACCAACTCGGAGCAGGCGTATCAGTTATACCGTATCACCAGGGAGTATGCACAGATAAAAAACACCGATGTGGTGTATGACTTATACACCGGTACCGGCACGATTGCAAATTTCGTGGCGCACCAGGCAAAGAAAGTAGTAGGGGTGGAGTATGTTCCTGCTGCCATTGAAGATGCAAAAATAAATGCGCAGCTAAATAATATTTCCAATGCGGTATTTTATGCCGGTGATATGAAAGATGTGCTGAATGATGCATTCATAAAGGAGAATGGACACCCGCAGGTAATTATCACCGATCCTCCGCGTGCCGGAATGCATGAAGATGTAACAAAAAAAATATTGGAAATTAAACCTGATCGCATCGTGTATGTGAGTTGTAATCCGGCAACTCAAGCAAGGGATTTACAACTGTTGGATAGTGATTATAAGGTGGTAAAAGTGCAACCGGTAGATATGTTCCCTCAAACACATCACGTGGAGAATGTTGTATTGCTGGAAAAAAAATAAGGTAACTTTTATAAAAACACCCCGTCTGATGCGGATGCCATTCAAAAGAATATCCTTACTTATTTTTTTTCTTATTGTACTTTCGAATGAGATTCGGGCGCAACAGAAAACCATTATATCAGGACGCGTTACAGAATCCATTACCAACTCCGGTGTGCCTTTCGCAAATATTTATTTTAAAGGAGGCACTATTGGAACGGTGACCGATTTTGAAGGAAATTATACAATTGAAACTATTGTTCCGCATGATTCACTTTACGTCTCTCTTATCGGTTATCGCTCAAAAGCAAAGGCCATCAAGAACGGACAAACCCAATCCATCAATTTTCAGATCGCTACAGAAGCATTGAATTTAGCATCCGTGGAAGTAAAACCGGGCGTTAATCCGGCTGTGAGAATTATAAAAAACGCCATTGCCAAAAAATCAGAATACAATCGTGACAATTTAAAATCTATACAGTTTGTTAGTTATACCAAGCAAGAAGCGGATATTGACAACATCACGCCGAAGATGCGCAAGCGAAAATTTCTGAACGATATCACACGCATGTGGGATAGGATGGACACATTGGCCGGGCCTGATA
Organism: Bacteroidia bacterium; assembly: GCA_035696085.1. Taxonomy (GTDB): domain Bacteria; phylum Bacteroidota; class Bacteroidia; order 2-12-FULL-35-15; family 2-12-FULL-35-15; genus 2-12-FULL-35-15. Next base: position 1,562 of record DASRRA010000526.1, read on the forward strand.
GCAAAGCAAATTTGCCGGTATTTATGAGTGAGATTGTTTCAGAATATTACATTAGCAATGATGGAAAAAAGAAGCGAGAAGATGTAAAAGGTATCAAAGCAAAATTTGTGGGGATGAAAGATGGCAGTGCAATCGGTCAGCTTACTGGTAGTGACTTTCAAAACTATAATTTTTGTACCAACAATGTAGCCATTCAGGGGAAAGATTTTTTATCGCCTATTGCCGACAATGCCCTTGCATTTTATAATTATTACTTAATCGACAGTGTGATGATCGACAGCTTTAAATGTTACAAGATTGATTGTCGTCCTAAAAACAAACGCGACTTAGCCTACACAGGTATGCTCTGGATCACTGATTCAACTTATGCAATCAAACAGTTGGATTTGGGAATTACCAAAGATGTAAATTTTAATTTGGTAGATCGTGCGCGCATTCAGCAAATATTAATTCCTACGCCTGCCGGTCCGTGGGTGCCCGTTCAAACGCGTGTAATGATTGACTATGCAGCGCTTACGGATAAGTTAGTGAGTATGATTCTACGCATCTATAACAACAATGAAAATTTTATAGTCAATCAGCCAAAGGACAATAGCTTTTTTGAAACCAAAACATCTTATGCAGAAGATGCACTCACCAAGGATTCTGCCTACTGGATAAACACTCGACCCGAAGCACTTACCCCCTTGGAAGCAGAATCATTCAACATGATTGACTCCGTACGCAGCATTCCTGTTATCAAAAATGCAGTTAATGTGTTGTATTTTTTATTCTCCGGCTATAAAGATATAGGTCCAATTGATTTGGGAAATTATACCAACCTGTATGCCTACAACAATTATGAAGGATCGCGGGTAAGACTCGGTTTCAGAACCAATGCAAAGTTTAGCAAGAATTGGATTGTTCGTGGATACGGTGCCTATGGATTTCGTGATCAAGGCTTTAAATATAGTTTGCAGCTGGAGCGAATCCTTACACGTTACCCCTGGAGCAAGGTAGGAGCGCAGTACCGCAGTGATATTGACCAGATCGGAACAACTTATGCCTACTCAACGAATATCAATTTGGGACAAACACCCAATAACCTCAACAATACATTTTCCCACATCGGAAATATTTCCAAGCTGGTTTATAAAAAAGAAAGCCGCGTCTGGTATGAAAAGGATTTTAACCGCGGTTTAAGTGCAAAGCTAACGATGCAAAATATACGTACCACACCATTATTTCCTGTTGAGTTTGGCGATCAGTTTTCTTTGTTTCAAACCTCCAATTTTTCCATTACGGAGTTATTGGTAGATGCGCGTTACTCTTTAAAAGAGCGCTTCATACAAAATGGTACGGAACGCATTAGCTTTGGTAACAACAAATCACCGGTTTTTGCGCTGAATTATACCTGGGGTATAAAAAAATTATTTGATGGTGATTTCAATTATCATAAAGCAAGTATTTCTATTTCCAATCGTTTTCGGATGGCCATACTTGGCTATTCGCAAGTAATGGTCAAAGCAGGAAAAGTATTTTCTGAAATTCCGTATACACTGCTGGAAATACCAAGAGGAAATGAATCCTATTTTTGGGGTAACAACATTTTCAACAAAATGAATTTTTTTGAATTTGTTTGTGATCAGTATGTGCAAGGGTTTTGGCAGCATCATTTCAATGGTTTGTTATTTAATCGTGTACCCTTGTTGAAGCGTTTAAATATCCGTGAAGTAATAGGAGGGAATATTGCTTATGGTACATTGAGCAGGATGAATCGAAATTTTAATGAAAATAATACCTACACGGTGATGGGAGATACACCTTATGCAGAAGTAAGTGCAGGAATTGAAAATATTTTAAACATCATCCGTATTGATTACGTGTACCGGTTGACATATATCAATCCAGCCTATAAAACGCAATATGCGGCTCAAAATCCGGGGCATTCTATTTCTGACTGGGGGATACGAGTGGGCTTGCAATTTAATTTCTAGCAACGCCAAAAGTTTGAAAAACCTTTGGCGTTTACGAACCTGACAGGTTTGATGTGATCATAACCGACATTTTAGAAGTAATAAATATATGAAATGCGAATACATTTTCATAAATTGCTTTAAATAATGCGACAAAGTTAGATTGAAAGAAAACATGATATTTGATATTTATCAAAAAGTGAAATCATTCCTATATTCGTTTTGTAAATTAATTAGAACAACACATTTGAAGTAATACATCTTTAATCTTATAGCTCACATCTCCTATCTATTATCATGAATCAATTCTCAGAATCTTATTGGACGAATCGTTATGACAACAATACTGCTGTTTGGGATGCAGGTGCCATCACGCCTCCTATAAAAGCGTATGTAGATCAATTAAAAAACAAAGACTTAAAAATTTTAATCCCGGGAGCAGGAAATGGACATGAAGCAGAATATTTAATTGAAAAAGGATTTAAGAATGTAGTGGTATTGGATATTTCTGCAGCACCTGTTGAGAATATTAAAAAGCGTGTACCCGCATTTCCTTCAGAGCAATTGATCATCGGTGATTTTTTTCAGCATGCAGCAACGTATGATTTAATTATTGAACAAACGTTTTTATGTGCATTGGATCCTGCGTTGCAAAAAAAATATGCGCCACAGATGAATAAGCTGCTAAAGCCTGGTGGTAAGCTAATTGGCGTGTTGTTTATAGAGCCACTTCATGCGAAAGAACCACCATTTGCTTTAACTAAACAAGAATATATCAATTTATTTCAACCCTATTTCCATATACAAACCCTTGAAACCTGCTACAATTCAATTAAACCACGGCAGGGTAGAGAATTGTTTATGATTCTTCAAAAGGGATAAACCCTCCAACCGTAACACGTAAGGAATATTTTTGTATCTTTACGCCCGATGAGGTTGATACTCATATACCTATTCGTAATGATTGGTGTTGGAGGGTATGCACAAACGACGCATAAAAACTACCCGGTAGCCGACAAGCCAATTCTTGCAAAGGCTGTAGAAAAGAAAACTACGACCCATAAAAAAGCGCCTTCTAAAAAAGCCGTTGCCTCCAAAAAAAGCAGCAAGAAAAAAAGCCCAACTCCTAAAGTTCAGAAACCTTGCATCAATGAATTTTATGCAGGTTATTGCTTAAAGCCTGATTCGGCGGTAAGTCCTTATTTGTATTACCAGGTGTATGATTGGCTGGGACCGCGTTATAAGTATTCGGGTAGTTCCAAAAATGGAATTGATTGTTCGGGCTTTGTGTGTGAGATGTATAGAAATGCATATTGCGTTACGTTGAACGGTAGCTCCGGAAGCATTTATACACAAGTGAAACCAGTTGAGAAGACAGAGTTGAAGGAAGGAGATATTTTATTTTTCAAAATCAGGAAAAAACAAATTTCACATGTGGGTGTATACTTGGGAAATAATAAATTTGCACACGCTTCCGTTCATTCAGGCGTAATTGTAAGTGATTTGAATGAGGAATATTATAAAAAATATTTTTTCAAAGGCGGGCGATTCCTGATGGAATAAGAGCGCATTAATACAGCAGCATTATGGTGGCAACTCAAACATTGATATTAAACAGTAAGCAAATACAGCAAAAAATAAATCGTATTGCTTATGAGATTTATGAGAATAACTACGATGAAAAGGAAATCATCATCGCAGGTATTGCTGAT
>DASRRA010000527.1:0-10352 GCA_035696085.1 Bacteroidia bacterium
AAGCATTTGAAAAATTCAAAAGGAAAATTAAATCCCCAGCTACTTTTATTATTGCCGACGACAGACAAGTAACCGATAAAAGCAAACTGGAATATTTCAAAAAGGTAAAAGGGAATTATTTCAGTACTATTGGTGTAATTGCGTTTTCAAAAAAGTTGACGCATACAGTTTCTCAGCAGGTAGACAACTTTACGGAGGTTAACCTTTTAACCGATAGTTTCAAATTGGATTTTAGTGCACTGAAAAATTGCAAGGCGTCTTTGGAAATTGAAAGTTGGTTTAATACCGCTCACTCAACACAGAATATAATTAGTTATGTAGAGGGCTCGCAATACCCGGATTCATTTATTGTTTTTTCAGCGCATTATGATCACTTGGGACAAATGGGTAAAGAAGTATTTTTCCCGGGAGCCAATGACAATGCCAGCGGCTGTTCGATGTTGCTTAACCTGGCCAGGTACTATTCTATACCCGCCAATAAACCCAGGTATTCAATTGCGTTTATTGTTTTTGCAGGGGAGGAGGCAGGTTTGGTAGGATCCAATTATTATGTAACACATCCGGTGTTTCCTTTGGCAAAGATCAAATTCTTGTTGAATATGGATATCATGGGAACCGGAGATGAAGGAATAACGGTAGTAAATGGCACCTTGTTTAAAAATGAATTTGATAAACTTGTAGAAATCAATAAGGCAAACAACTTCCTGCAAGATATAAAAATAAGAGGAAAGGCTGCTATCAGTGATCATTACCCTTTTTCGGAAAAAGGAGTTCGGACATTTTTTATTTATTCCATGGGTGGAATAAAGGCCTATCACGATGTATATGACAAGGCGGAAACATTACCTTTGACGAAGTTTGAAGAGCTATTTAAATTAATTCTGCGGTTCTCGGATTATTTACAAAAAGTACCGGAAGCAGCATCGAATCATAACTAGAAGATACAAAGATGAAGCTGTATGTGGTACCCACACCTATCGGAAATTTAGAAGATATTACACTTCGTGCCATACGCGTGTTGAAGGAAGTGGACTTGATTTTAGCGGAAGATACACGTAAATCAGGGATGTTATTAAAACACCTGAATATTGATAAGAAAATGTTTGCACATCACCAGCACAATGAACACAAAACAGTGACGATGATTTCTGAGCGAATTGCAAACGGCGAAAAAATTGCATTGATTACAGATGCAGGAACACCGGGTATATCAGATCCTGGTTTTTTGCTGATCCGGCAATGCATTGCCAATGGTGTTGAAGTAGAGTGTTTGCCAGGAGCTACTGCCTTTGTGCCTGCTCTGGTAAATTCCGGGCTACCTTGTGATTCATTCTGCTTTGAGGGATTTCTTCCTCAAAAAAAGGGAAGGCAAACCAAAATCAAAGCATTGATACATGAAACAAGAACAATTGTTTTATACGAATCACCACATCGCCTGGTAAAAGCATTGGAGCAATTGGTTGAGTTTTTAGGGCCGGATAGAAAAGCAGCTGTATCCAGGGAATTAACAAAAATGTTTGAAGAAAATAAAAGAGGAACCTTACAGGAGTTGCTGGATTATTTCAAAACAAAAACAGTAAAAGGAGAGATTGTCATTGTTATTGAAGGCAATAAAAATAAACGAGAAGAAACGGAAGAAGAAAATGATTGATGGATATTTTTCAAGCCATGGGTAAAAAAAAGAGAAAATATAAGAATCAGTTAAAAACGGGTGCACCTCCTGGAACGGTTATTTACAGTGGAGAGGAGCAAACCGGGCGCGTAAAAATTACACTGATTGAATACAATGAAACGGAATTTATAGAAAAGGATTTTTATGATTTGTCGGAATGCCTTCAAAGTGTGGATGATAAACTTGTGAAATGGATCAATGTGGATGGGGTACATCAGGCGGAGTTGATTGAAGCTATCGGTAAGCGATTTAATATTCACCCGCTGACGCTGGAGGATATTGTGAATACGAATCAGCGCGCGAAGTTTGAAGATTATGAAAATTATGTTGTATCTATCATGAAGATGATTGATTACAATTCAAATGAAATACATTCTGAGCAGTTGGCAGTTGTATTAATGAAAGGAATGGTTATTTCTTTCCAGGAAGCAAATGGAGGCGATGCGTTTGATCTGATTCGTACCCGTATCCGCCAGGGAAAAGGGCGCATCCGTAAAATGGGTGCCGATTATTTAGCATATGCTTTAATTGATGCTGTGGTGGATTGTTATTTTACTATTCTTGAAAAAATTGGTGATAAAGTAGAAGGCTTGGAAGAGGAACTGATTACTGATCCCGATAAATCAAGCATAGAACAATTGCATCATATGAAGCGGGAGATGATTTTTGTTAGAAAAGCAGTGTGGCCCATGCGCGAATTGATCAGCAACATGGAGCGCAGTGAAAACGAATTGATAACAGATGGCACAGAAATTTATTTACGAGACGTGCATGACCATACCATTCGCGTGATTGATACGGTTGAAACTTACAGGGATTTGTTATCGGGGATGATGGATATTTATTTATCAAGTGCAAGCAATAGGATGAATGAGGTGATGAAAATCCTGACAATCATCACCACTATATTTGTTCCAGTCACTTTTATAGCAGGTGTATACGGAATGAATTTCGATTACATGCCTGAGCTCCATAAAAAATGGGGTTATCCTGCGGTGTGGGGGTTGATGCTTTTAATAATCGTTTCGCTAATTATTTATTTTAAAAGAAAGAAATGGTTGTAACAAACCTATAGTTATTCATTAAAACAGTCAGGTGTTGAAGAAAAGACTATTCATGTTCTCACAGTATGTTCAGTATCGGATGCATGCAAAAACAACGCATGGCACACATTCTCCTTTCGTGTTTGATCTGCTGAAAAAAGTCATTTACAATCCGCATTCTTTTTATGCGTATAACGATATTGAAGCTTGCCGTGAGCAACTGCTGCAATCAAAGGAGTATATTACCTGTCATGATTTAGGAGCAGGCGGACAACGAGAAATTTTTCAAACAAAAGCGGTTAAGAAAATAACGAAGACAGCTGTAAAGCCGCCGAAATATGGGCAATTGCTGTTTAGGCTGGTGAATTATTTTCAGGTAAAAACGGCTTTAGAGCTCGGAACATCGCTTGGTATTACTACCTCTTATTTATGTGCGGCACACACCGATTGTCAGGTTACAACCATAGAAGGCTGTGCAGAAGCGGCCATAGTGGCGCAGCAAAACTGGAAGCGATTAGGGTATAAAAATGCAACGCAATACATCGGAAATTTTGATGATGAATTACCAAATGTATTAAAGGAAATACAACGCCTGGATTTTGTTTTCTTTGATGGAAATCACCGCAAGGAACCTACATTGAACTATTTCAACCAGTGCATGGAAAAGAGTCATGAACGAAGTGTGTTTGTATTCGATGATATTTACTGGTCGCCCGAAATGAAAGAAGCCTGGAAAATTATAAAAGCGGATGAACGCGTAACAGTTACGGTCGATTTGTTTTATGTAGGTATTGTGTTTTTCCGTAAGGGGCAGGCCAAGCAGGATTTTGTGATTAAATATTAGATGTAGATAGAAACATGAAAAGTTTTTATTAGGTTTGTAAGACATTGAATATCGGTTTTACGCATGAAAGAAGAAGGCCTTAAATTTCACGAAAAACAATACATTGGCTATAACAAGTGGTCAATACTATGGCGCAGCGTGCTCGCCATTTTTTGTTTTTTACTCTATTACTGGAGTGAAAACCCAAAGCCTGTGGATGTTTCCGGTATTGCCATTCCATCCTCCCCGGTTGGAGAAGATTCCGGGCAATTGTTTTTTCTGATGGGTATTGTGATCATGTGTTTGTCGCTCATTCTTATTTTTGTTTTGCACATCGAAACCAAAGTTGTGAACAACAACCTGATCCTGGACGGTTTGTGGACTTCCCGTAAGGTAAAGATTGATTTAACTAATATCGTAGAGGTAAAAAAGGTACGTTATAGCAAGTATTTCCTGAACCGCCCGGTTTATAACCTTCATTTTAAGAATAAAATCCGTTTTTTCACCCAGGGAAACGATGCTGTTGAAATAACAGATAAAGATGGTCTTAAATACCGCATAGGGAGCCAAAAGGCAGACGAATTTTACAAAGTTGTAAGCCAGGTATTGGTTTATAACAATGTGTAGATAAAATTTCCATCAATCCTGTAACGTTGTATTCGTTACGTCGTACAACCCAACATTATTCTGGTTTCGATGGGTGTCCCTAACAAATTTAAAAAGTTGGAGGCACCATCTTTGCAAACCATCTCTTAGTATAATAATAAAAAATGGTCAATTATGGGAAGCATGTTAAACACAAATCCGGTTTTGGTTCAGAAGGAAATGATCAGTGGTTTTAAATTTCCGGCGAATGAAGTATTAACATCGAAAGATGAAATGAAAATACGGTTAGCGGATTTAGAGCGAGCGTTAAAGCTTGGAAATCTGGAACACAACAAAATCAAAATTATATTTGAGGATACCGACGGTGTCAAACAGGTAGAAACAACGGTGTGGGGAGTAACAGATAAGCGTGTTATCCTGAAACAAGGAATCATGATTCCTATCCACCGCATTTATGAAATACGATAGTAGCAATTGCTAATATAAGTTAAAAATAGCCCGTGTATACGGGCTATTTTTTTATCTTTATCCTTATCATTGCTCCGGATATTAAAAAGCAATAAAGAGATATACGTATGAGATTTTACTACCGCACGCTACTGTTCCTGATACTATCTGTATTGTCGGTGCGAACTGTTACGGCACAAATCGAAAACCCTACCAGTTGGAAATTTACCAGTAAAAAATTAAGTGATTGTGAGTATGAACTGCAGATCACAGGTACAATAGACGAGCATTGGCATGTATACTCACTCCATCAAACCGGAGATGGGCCGTTGGCTACTGAAATCACCTTTGAAAAATCAAAGGATTACGAGTTGGTTGGTAAATTAACAGAAGCAAAACCCACTACTATTCATGATGACGCATTTGATACGGAGGTTTCCTTTTTTGAAAAAAAGGCGGTATTCATGCAAAAAATAAAACTACTAACAGACAAAGCAGTTACTGTTAAGGGTAATTTAAATTTCCAGGTTTGCATTGAGTCCAAATGTTTACCACCCACAGATGTTCCACTGGAATTTAAATTAGCGGGAACAGCCGCTTGTTTAGCATCTTCCTCTGCAATAGCGCCGTCAATAAATACCGGAAAAATAACAGATGGTAAAACGGCCGCTTGTGTTTGTGATTCAACTGCTATTTTCCAGGCATTGACTAACCAGAAAAAAGGAGGTACATCTGCTTCTACTCCTGATCAAACAGAAAGAAAACCCACAGCAACCACAGCAAATAGTAGTTCAACAGTCGAGCAAAAGGGATACTGGGGGATTTTGATAGCTGGATTTATAAGTGGGCTATTTGCGATATTCACACCTTGTGTTTTTCCAATGATACCTTTGACGGTTAGTTTTTTCTTAAAACAAAGTAAAACCAGATCACAAGGCATCAAAAACGCATTGCTATATGGTATATCCATCATTGTCATTTACATCACACTTGGTTTAGGTGTATCCCTTATTTTTGGATCGGATCGCTTAAATGAGCTTTCAACCACGGTTGGTTTTAATCTCTTCTTTTTTATATTGTTGCTTCTTTTTGCAGCATCATTCCTTGGGGCATTTGAAATTGTACTTCCTTCCAGGTTTGTAAGTAAAATTGATGCACAAAGCGACAGGGGAGGTATTATGGGGATATTCTTTATGGCCCTTACCCTTACGGTGGTTTCTTTCTCTTGTACAGTACCAGTTGTAGGTTCATTGTTGGTGGAGGCGGCAGTGAATGGTGGAATCAAAGGACCATTATGCGGAATGCTTGGTTTTTCGACCGCATTGGCATTACCGTTTGCTTTGTTCGCCCTATTCCCGACCTGGTTAAATTCATTACCTAAATCGGGTGGTTGGTTGAATTCGGTAAAAGTGTTTCTGGGTTTTATAGAATTGGCGTTTGCGTTAAAATTTGCTTCCAATGCTGATTTAGCAGTACAAGCTGGCTTTTTAACCAGAGAAATTTTCATTGCTTTGTGGATCGTTATTTTTGCACTTTTAGGTGCTTATTTAATGGGTTGGTTCAAACTGGCACATGACAGTGAGCTGAAAAGCATGTCTGTCACCCGTTTATTCATTGCTATTCTTTCGTTTACATTTACCGTTTATATGATACCTGGTTTATGGGGAGCGCCTTTAAAACTGATTAATGGGTTTACCCCACCAGATTTTTATTCGGAAGCGCCTCGTGGTTTTGGAGTTGTTGCTGCGCCAACGAATGCAACAGAGGATCATCATCAGGAGAATTGTCCGAATCAATTGCCTTGTTTCCATGACTACGATGAAGCATTGGCCTACGCAAAAAAAGTAAACAAGCCTTTATTGATTGATTTCACCGGGTGGAATTGTGGCAATTGCCGGAAAATGGAATCACAGGTATGGACAGATGCAGAAGTGGATAAACGGATTCGCAACGAGGTGGTGATTGTATCTTTGTATGTAGACAATAAAAAAGATTTACCGGAGCAAGAACAAACGGTTAAAAAGCTAGGTGATCGCGATTTTAAAATAAAAACGATTGGCAACAAATGGAGTTATTTTCAGGCAGATCGTTACAAAACCAATTCACAACCTCAGTATGTTTTGGTGGATCACAAAGAGGCTATGCTTACGAAAGAACCCCGCAGCTATAATTTATCCATACCGGATTATGTGGCCTGGTTAGATGAAGGGATCAATGAATTTAAAAGCCGAACGACAGCGAATTGAAAATGAATTTTGATGGAATAAATGCAAAGAATTAAAAAGGACCGCCTATTTGGGTGGTCCTTTTTGTATTAAAATATATTTAATTTTATTAGTCGTCAGTAGGTTCAGCAGCTTTCACAAATCCCGCTTTTTTTGCTTTGATTTTCTTGATAAAAAGTACATTGATCAATTCATCTTCGTAGGTAACTACCGTTTTAGACATGCCATTGGTAATGGTGATTGGGAATTCGTAACGCAATTTGTTTTTAAGTAATTCAAAAGTTCCATCTTCCAGTTTGCGGTACATGCCTACTATTTTACCTTCCTTTACTTCGCATTTTCCATTGTAACACTCCGCTTCGCTGCCATTTCTAACCGTAATGATTACATCCGTGTAAATACCATCTGCAACATCGTCTGCACCGCGAGCCTCAAATTTTTGTGCCCATTTCAAATAACAATTGGTAGCAGGATCTCCCACTTTTGCTTCTGTTGTTTTAGGATCCGTCTGTGCATGCACCAAGCTTGATATTGCGAATACGAGTAATACTGTAGTAATTGTTTTTTTCATATCTTAATTAAAATATAACATGGGGTACTAAAAATATCCCATAAATGTAGAAAAAATCGGTTTAATTTCAAACGTTCCGACAAAATTACCTTGTTTTTAGGTAATTGTGACCTGCCACAGCCCTTAAAAAGCAAAATATATAAGATATAAAAGGATGACCGTGAGCACCTTTATTTTTACGCTCCTAAAACTTTGTTATGCTCGTAAAAACATATGGAAGTGCCGTGTATGGCATCAATGCAACCACAGTAACGGTAGAGACCAATATTAATCCCGGTGTATTTTTTTCAATGGTCGGTTTACCCGATAGCGCCGTAAAGGAAAGTCAGCATCGCATTGACGCGGCCTTGAAGAACAACGGCTATAAAATTCCCGGCAAACACATCATTATCAACCTGGCTCCGGCAGATATACGCAAGGAGGGATCGGCGTACGATTTAACCATTGCAGTGGGGATATTGGCAGCATCGGAGCAAATCCTATCCGATAAAGTAAGTGATTATGTGATCATGGGAGAGTTGTCATTGGATGGAAGCCTGCAACCCATTAAAGGGATATTGCCCATTGCCATCAAGGCCAAGGAAGAAAAATTCAAAGGGATTATTTTACCAAAACAAAATGCAGCAGAAGCGGCAATTGTAAACGGCCTGGAAGTGTATGGTGTGGAAACCATTTCAGAAGTGATTGATTTTTTTAATGATAAAGTCGAGTTGCACCCCTTGGTATTGGATACACGCACGGATTTCTTTACGAGGATCAATGAAACGGAAGTAGATTTTTCGGATGTAAAGGGCCAGGAAAATATAAAACGGGCTTTGGAAATTGCTGCAGCGGGCGGACACAATGTGATTTTAATAGGACCGCCCGGCGCCGGAAAAACCATGCTTGCCAAACGTCTGCCTACGATATTGCCTCCTATGAATTTGAATGAGGCTTTGGAAACCACGAAGATACATAGTGTTGCTGGCAAAATGGGCAAGCATACGGGTTTAGTGGCCACACGACCCTTTCGTTCCCCGCACCATACCATATCAGATGTGGCGTTGGTGGGAGGAGGAGGCGTGCCTCAACCCGGAGAAATATCCTTATCGCATAATGGTGTTTTGTTTTTAGATGAGCTACCGGAATTTAAACGAACGGTGCTGGAGGTAATGCGTCAACCGTTGGAAGATAGAGTGGTCACGATCTCCAGGGCAAAATTTTCAGTGGAGTATCCCGCCAGCTTTATGTTGATTGCTTCTATGAATCCCTGCCCTTGTGGTTTTTACAATCACCCGGAGAAGGAATGCGTGTGTGCACCGGGTGTAGTGCAAAAATATTTGAATAAAATTTCCGGTCCCTTACTCGATCGTATTGACATCCATGTGGAAGTGACACCGGTATCCTTCAAAGAGTTATCGCTGGAGCGAATTTCAGAGAAGAGTCAGTTGGTGCGGGAACGTGTTGTCAAAGCAAGAGAGATTCAAAACAAGCGATATATGGAAAATGACAGCATTCATTGCAATGCACAAATGAGCTCCAAACAGTTGAGAGAGATTTGCCGGATAGATGAAGCAGGCGTAGAGTTGTTGAAGACCGCAATGGAACGATTAGGTTTATCGGCGAGAGCTTATGATCGTATATTAAAAGTAGCAAGAACGATTGCGGATTTGGATAGTTCGGAGAAGATTGAGAGTAATCATTTGGCAGAAGCGATACAGTATAGGAGTTTGGATAGAGAGGGGTGGGCGGGGTAAATCAGGTGGTGTAGTAAATGATCAACTATACGCACATATCCTTTTCTCCTCAAAGTGTCGAATACCCATAAACAGTACAAATAATTTAACTAACGGTCGGTTTTGGTTTTTTAATGGAAGCGATCCCTCGCTTTTATTTACTTATTTTTGTATTCCCAATTAACTTTTAAAAGTGCAGATGTTCCCCAACGAAGAATAATCAGAAAGATATAGCCGTTTAAATGGTTTCAGCGACCGTTAAATAAATTATCTATAAAACTACAAGCAAAAATCAATGAGAACCCGCTTCTGTACTTGGTTTTAGGTTAACTTATCATAGCAACATGTAATTAAGATTACCTGAAACTTTGCAAAATAGAACTCGTTTAACCAAGCTTAGGAATATGATTAAGTGCGGTGAACAATTTAGCATAATAAAGATCGGACTGCTTCTAGGAAGCCCAAATATATTTGTAATTACCCGAAATAAAATAAATGTTTAATCATAAAGCTACGTATGAAAAATAAAATCTTATTGTATTCCTTCAGCATTTTGCTACTCCTAAGTTTTAATGCTGTTTCTCAATCAACAGACGATCTTCAGTCTATAAAAATTATTGAAAAAGGAATTGCTCTTCACGATGAAAAAAAATACGATGAAGCAATTGCAGAATACAAAAAGGTTAGCCGTAGTGATACCAACTATGTGTTAGCTGCTACCGAGTTGGCAACCACTTATTGTACAAGTGGAAAAGACTCCCTGGGTTTAGCTTTAGCCAATGACTTATTGGAAATAAAATCTTCCTATATACCCATGCTTCTTGCCATCAAAGCCAATGCGCTTGACAATCTAAAAAGAAGTGATGAAGCCCTTAAAGTATATGAAGAGGGAATGAAAAGATTTCCGTTGAATTATGTATTTACTTATGAACTTGGTGTTGCCAAATTGCGCCAGGAAAAGTACAAAGAGGCATATGATTGGTTCGTTAAATCAGTAAAGGTAAATCCTTACCGTGCAAGCACCCATTATTACTTAGGTTATACAGCCATGAAACAAGGTAAGCAAGTACAAACGATGCTGGCTTGGTTGTTTTATTTGACGATTGATCATGAATCAGATCGGTCGAGAGAGATTGTGTTGATGCTTGAAAAAATGGCAAAAAATGAATTTGATTTTGAAAAAACGGTGAAAGTGGATGAGTTGGATGAACAAGACGATTTCTCTGAAATGGAAACACTTGTGCGATCAA
>DASRRA010000528.1:0-3845 GCA_035696085.1 Bacteroidia bacterium
ATCACCAGAACGGCTTCGGCGGACGCAGTCCGCTGGAGCCCTTTCAAAAGCTTATCAGCTATTTTAAATTGGCCATTACAACATTTTATTTTGTGTCAGAAGAGACAAAAAGAATTATGAGAGATAATTCTGTTCAAGGGGTGAAATAAGAGAAGATGCAGAGTTAAAACAAGCAGAACAAAACACTCCCACTTTAAACGAAGCCTTCGGTTACCAATAATACACTATTAATATGAAAAATTACATTCTTCTAGCATTCTTTTTTATTCCAGTTCTAATGGGTTGTGATAATCCCTCAGGCCATAATGGAATTTCAATGAACATCAATGAATCAAAAAGAAGACATGCGTTTATAGCAAAATACGAAGTTTCTCCAAATCCATATAAAATAAATGATTCCATACGAATTACAGTTAAGGAAGCATGGCTGGAAAAACACTGGGCATACGGAAAAAACGAGAACGAAACAATTTTCTATCCTAAAGAGAAATATCAATTATGCATTAATACAATGGAAAAGATATTCAATTTATGGATGAGAATTGGACAATCGGAGTTAATGGGGATAAATATTTAAGAAGTTCCAGTGATAATTCTTTAGTAGGAGATTTTAAGATAGTTCCAGGTGATACAATAATTTATCACGTTCAAACAGGAATGGATTTAAGTGATAAGGGAAAAAAGAGAGTTATTGGACGATTCATATTGATAAAAAAGACAGAGATTTAATATGACAATCTTCTCCAAGTCGGTAATTAATTTGTAATGCTTTACATTTTATACCATATCCAGAGTTTATTTAAGATTTTAGCAATTTTAGGTATAAACTATCATGTATTTATGAATAATCAGAATATAAATTATTATTTTGATTTTTATACATCATACCATCAATTTTATATCACAAGCGATAATTTGGATTCGGTAGCATATTATCGTAATGATGACATAGCGGCGGACAAGGTCCGCTGTAGCCCTTTCAAAAGCTTATCAGCTATTTTAAATTGGCCGTTACAACATTTTGTGAAAAAGTAAAGTATGTACACCGTTTATATTCTTAAATGTTCAGATAACTCTTATTATGTTGGATACACCAGCGATATAAATGATCGACTTTCACGACACGTTCTTACACTCACTCTTTCTTTCATTCTTTAAGTAATGTCTAATTTTTCAGGCGAGGACGCCTTGGGTACTGCGACGTAGCGGGACGCTACGCCGAACAGGGCCGTTACAACATTTTACTTTGTGAAAAAGTAAAATCTATATATTCAGTTTTTATTCTTAAATGTTCAAATAATTCTTATTATGTTGGATGCACCAGCGATATAAATGATCGACCTTCACGACACGTTCTCACAATCACTCTATCTTTCATTCTTTAAGTAATATCTAATTTTTCAGGCGAGGACGCCTTGGGTACTGCGACGTAGCGGAACGCTACGCCCAGCGGGGCACAAAAAAGGCGAAGCACCTTAATTTAACACTGAACAACAACCGTCTCCACCCGCTTGCTTTTGCTTGTCGTTAGTGCCTTGTAGCGCTAGAATGCTTACGTCTCAACTTTCGGATTTTATTTTTTAGAACGTGAAGAACGAAATAACTTAAAAGGTCGAAAGCTCAAAGAAAATAAGATAAGAACTTCGCCAGGTATAGCAAAATGCTCAAGATAGACGTCAGCTTCTATACCAGGTCTATGTAAGTTCCAGTAAATATGTTTTGCAGTTACCTTACCATAGCAAAAAAGCACAATCCCGACAATTAATACAATAATAAATGGGAACTTATTATTGAACCAAATATTCTTTAATTGTGGAATGTAAAACAAAAGTCCAGCGATTATGGAGAGTAAAAGAAACTTCGCTGAATAATAGCCAGAGAATATAGGAACGAAAATTATATCTAAGGGTCCGGTTGCGGGTGAGTCTCCTCTGCGTATAATTTCAATTAAAACTCCAATTAAAAATGCAGTGACAATTTTATTTAATGAAAATATTTTAATCGGTGCTTTTTCTGAGTCCATGTCATGCATTGTTATTGCCGGTTAATCTTTTGTTCTTAATTAGAATTATCAGCCACTTACCACCGAGTTTCAGGCTTTGCCTTTGGTTGGATTTCGAAGCGCAAAGTTTAAATTTATTACTAGTGTTTAATAGAAATACTTGGCTTCGAGTTCCACGTCACCCTGCCTGAAGCAAAAACCCGTGTTACCAGCCGTTATTTTTCTAATAGTTCTATATATCTTTCAACTTTGTCACCTTGCATTAGCATAATATTTTTGTCAAAGTCGAAGAAAGGTTCAAGTTGCCAGTCTTCACTTCCTGCAAATCCGATTCGTGAATAGAAGTCAAGAAAATCCCACAAGTTGTTACCAAGTGTTTTACCGTGCATCGTATCTCCTTCGTGAGAAAAATATATAATCTCGGAAGGATTATTTCCAATGGCGATTATGTCCCCATTAGGAACATTCATCAATGGCAATTTGTCTTGCCATAGTTTCTCCGTTATTTCGATCGCTTCTCTGTCGTTATATTTTGGATCAATGGATACTTTTATCCATTCTTGAAAATTAGTATATTGTTCTGCCAGTGAATTCAAATTCCAATAAATGTCACCAGAAAAATTCTGTCTGAACTCTTCTGAAAGAGTTTCGTTAAATTGATAGCTGAATTCTAAATGTTTAGAAAAAAGAAATAATTTTCTTAGGTCGTCAGGTATAGTCTTGCCAATTTGCTTTTCAACGGAATCTATCTCTGCTACGGTCGCAGGACCGTCGATAAAAGGCTTCTGGGTAATTGTCCAATTTTTTCGCTCCGCAATACCTAACAGCCAATCAATTTTATTTATTACTTGTTTGTATGTCTGTTCGTCTGTCATTATAATTGTTGGTAACTAGGTTGTATGCGCTAAAATATGATACTTTTTCATATTTAATATAATTAAATCTTCATAAACCTCATTATTTCCTCAACATCCTACACCAAAAAATTGGAATATAATGTTAAAGTATACGGAAAATGTTCAACCTCTTTATCCCAGAAAATAAAGTAAAATAGGTAATGTTCCGATTAAAGGAATGTTTAATTTAGCAACAAAAACAACCACCTATGACCAATTTACCACCCTGTCCAAAATGCAAATGCGAATTTACTTACC
The DNA here is from genome assembly GCA_035696085.1 of Bacteroidia bacterium. Lineage (GTDB taxonomy): Bacteria > Bacteroidota > Bacteroidia > 2-12-FULL-35-15 > 2-12-FULL-35-15 > 2-12-FULL-35-15. Next base: position 3,157 of record DASRRA010000528.1, read on the forward strand.
TAAGCGGAACTTTAATGGCTTGTCCTGAATGCTTTCATGAATGGAATCCGGAAGAAGAAGTTGAGGAGAAAGAAGAATCCGGAAAAATTATTGATGCTAATGGCAACGAGCTCCAAAATGGAGATAGCGTGATTGTGATCAAAGATCTTCCGGTAAAAGGTGCATCAAAACCGGTTAAAGCAGGTACCAAAGTGAAAAATATACGTTTGGTGGATGGTGACCATAATATTGATTGCAAAATAGAAGGTTTTGGAGCCATTGGCTTAAAATCAAAGTTTGTTCGTAAGGCTTAGGCAATTACTATTTTTTTCAAGCCTATGAACTGAAAAGCATTTAGCTGCATTTACAGGCGAGGACATCTTGAGTACTCCTACAATGGAACACTGCGCCGAGCAGGGCCGATGGCACCAAAAATAAAAACATGGAAAATATACTATTTGATTTCATATCAAAATATGTTTCTCTGTCAGAAGAAGAGAAACATGCAATTGTTTCTTTGGACCTATTTCGTTCGGTAAAGAAAGGGATGACGTTACTCGAAGAAGGACAGAAATCGAAAGATAGCTACTTTGTTTTAAAAGGTTGTATTCGGACCTATTATGTTTTAAATGGCGACGAAAAAACAACTGCTTTCTACACAGAACTGGAAGTGTTGACCCCTCCCTGTGTAATAAGCAAAACACCTTCCG